>SIAQ01000156.1 GCA_009697105.1 Gemmataceae bacterium
CGTGGCGATGCATCACACAGGCAGGATTCGGGCAGTGCGCCAGCTCGCACATCAAAGTCCGAGGTCCATCCAAAGTAATTATTCGACGACATCGATGACCGCAGGTGTGAAGATGCCGTCCGCACTGGACACACCACCGATCCTCTACACCCAACACAACCTCGGCCCAAACCACATCCTTGGAAAAACGACGAGCCATAATTCTTGCCTCCTTGCAGCAATCCCAGGAGGCAATAGCTTACCTTCGACTTCAACCTCGACCAATACCAGAGTTTGATAACCAAGCGGGTGATTGTTATTACAACCTCGAAGGAGAGCGGAAATTCCGCAACCAATCTGCCGTAAACCTGCTATCCTAATCACCACTATCCGCATCCCAAAACACACTATCCGGGGGGGGCCGACCTCATGGCGTCACAAACTCGTATCACTCGCCGTGCTGCGCTCAAGAGCGTAGCCGCTGCGGGCATGGCTGCACCGTTCGTCTACTCATCGATGGCCCATGCTGGCCCGAACGAAACGCTGCTGCACGCCAGCTTCGGAGCCGCGGGCATGGCGATGGCCGACATCCGCTCGTTGACGGCGAGCAAGAATCTCCGCCTCGTTGCCGTCGCGGATGTGGATCTTGGCCGCACTGCGGAAGTTCGGAAGACCTTTCCGAACGTGCGCGTTTACCAGGATTGGCGTGAGTTGCTCGACAAGGAGAAAGGCCTGAACTCGTGCAACATCTCGACGCCGGACCATATGCACGCGCCGATCACGATGCGAGCGATGCAGCAAGGCTTGCATGTCTATACGCAAAAGCCGTTGACGCAGACGATTCACGAAGCCAGGCAGCTGACGCGCGTCGCGCGGGAACGCCGACTGGTGACGCAGATGGGCATCCAGATTCACTCGCATGAAGTGCATCGCACGGTCGTCGCCATGGTACAAGGCGGCGCGATCGGCAAAGTGCGCGAAGTGCATAGCTGGAGCAACAAGCAATGGGGCGACCGCGCCGCCCGGCCCGACCGCCGTGATGCCGTCCCCGCCAACTTCAACTGGGATCATTGGTTGGCGATCGCCAGCGATCGGCCGTTCATCGCCGGCTATTATCATCCGGGCAATTGGCGCAAGCGACTCGATTTCGGCACAGGTACGTTTGGCGACATGGGTTGCCACATTCTCGACCCGGTCTATTCGGCACTCTCGCTGACCGCCCCGCTTACGGTGCGAGCCGAGAGCGGCCAGCCGAACGCCGACAGCTGGGGGCTCGATTGCCGCGTGCGTTACACGTTCCCCGGTACGAAGGTGACGACAGATCGGGTCACGCTCACCTGGTACGACGGTACGCAGCGCCCGCCGATGGAAGTCCGCCAACGGATCGGCAAACGCAATCTTAGCGATCAAGGCTCGATCTACATCGGCACCGATGGCGTGCTCTATTCGCCGTACATTGCCGCTCCAATTTTGTTGCCCGAGGAAAAATTCCGCGACTACAAACGACCGCAACCGGGTGGCCAAAACCACTACCTGCAATGGGTCAACGCCTGTCGCGGCATGGGCCAAACCTCGACGCCGTTCGACTACTCCGGCCCGCTTACCGAAGCCGTGCTGCTCGGCTGTCTGGCGACGCGCTTCCAGAAATCGACGCTCGAATGGGACGTCGCCAAGATGCAGATCACCAACAACAAGGACGCCAACACGATGGTTCGACGAACCTATCGCAAGGGTTGGGAAGTGAACGGGCTGTAATTGGTTCGCATCCGACAAGCCCCAGGATGAGCGCAGCGATTCCTGGGGTTGAAACCGCGGGTGCCTCAACCCCACCAATCGCTGCGCTCATGGTGGGGCTTGCGAGAATTTCTATGGCCGCACTAAAAATCGCCGTCTATGCGGGTACATTCGATCCGGTTCACTTAGGCCATCTGGATGTCATTCAGCGCGGTTCAAGGCTCGTCGATCGTCTCATCGTTGGCGTGGGCGACAACCCCGAGAAGTCGCCGCTCTTCAACCAACAAGAACGCGTCGATTTGATCAAATCATCGACCAAGGCCCACACCAACGTCGAGGTCATGCCCTTCCACGGCCTGGCGGTAAAGTTCCTGCGCGAAATCGGCGCTCGCGTCATGCTTCGCGGTATCCGCACCACCAGCGACATGGAATCCGAGTTCACCATGTCGATCATGAACGCCATGATGGATAGCGAAATCGAAACCATATTCCTGATGGCCAAGGAACACTACTCCCACGTCAGCGGCACGCTCTTACGCCAAATAGCCTATATGGGCGGTAACCTTGACCCGTTCGTCCCGCCCGAAATCCGCGACATCCTCATCGCCCGCGCCAAAAAATCCCAACTCTAATCCAGCACGCCGTGGGACCAGGTATCTCGCAACGTTTAGACGCGATGCGCCAGCCTCACATATTGGCGAAGATTAAATATTTTGCGGTCGGCGTCATGCCCCCAAATTCGTGAGCTTACCTAACCGTTCGCGTCAACGAACGGTCGGGAACTTAACTTACCCCGTCGCACATTGTCGATAGTATCTCAGGATATTTCCGCATCGTTGGAGTATTCCGCTTCCTGGGTATCCTCGCTATAATCTGAAATTCCCTCACGTTCGGCAATCGTTGCGTCGATGAGAAGTGCATACCGGAATTGGTTTTGTTGCACGGTTTTTTACGAGGCGAATCATGCGTAAGCCCCTTCTCACGTTGATACTTTCGTTCTTCGGATTCGCTACCCTGACGGGTTGCGGCCTGTTTGAATCGTGTTGCAATGATCGGTGTGGGACGAAGCGAGTGCCTAATCGGACGACTCCATATCGTCCAGTATTTACCCCGCCTACTTCGGCCCCCACCAAGGGTAGTGTTGTCAAGCCGCCAGTCGTGCCTGATCGGGTGCCTTCGGCGCCGAAGTTTCTGCCGACGATCGGAAAACGAGGACCAAATCCGGTCGACGCAAAGATCGAGATTGCGCCAACGGCGATCGAAACCCCTGACATCTTTCTCACTGAAAGCATTATCAAACCGGCGACCAATACGGATACGCCGAAGGCCGTCAAGTTATTCCAGGGTTCAGTCCAGCCGGATAGCGTCGTGCCGGAGAAAGCGGCGAATGTCAAGAGTGTGCACGCCGACGGCTACCAAACGCTCGTTGGCCAGGTCCACCAATTCCGCAAGACATGGCGATTGCGATATGCCTCAATCGAGCAGAACGATCCGCACGGCGGCTCCATCATCCTCGAAAGCGATGGCGATCTCTCCGCACTCCGCGATGGCTCGACGATCCGGGTCCGCGGGATACTGATCCCTGCCACGGACCGCACCACCGGTGCCAGCTACCGTGTGCAGAACTTTGAAATCGTCAAGTAAGTTTAGCCGCGAGGTGCAGTCGAGCGCGGATTGCTTTTCACGCAACGGCGTGGCGTGCAGTCCGCGCTCGTCTGCGCGCCGCGACGAAACTTAAAAAATCGCTTCTCTTTTTGATTGACGATTCCCATCCAAAACATCTAGACTGACAATTACACCCATAAAATGTCGCTTCACTACCTTCGAGGGAGCCAATCATGTTTTTCTTGGATCGTCGCGAATTTATCCATCAATCTGCCGGCTTGGCGGGATTGATCGGCGCTGGGTATTTTCTTGACAGCGCCGACGCCGCTCAACAAACTCAACCCGCTCAGCCGGTTCGCGGCGGAGCCAATGAGCGCATCAACGTCGCCTGTATCGGCGTTCGCAGTCAGGGTCTGGGCCACGTACGCGGCTACGCGAATCGGCACAACTGCCACGTCACCTATGTCTGCGACGTGGACACTGCCGTCACCGGTCCAGCCGTGCAAGCTGCGCAGAAGGCGCAAGGCGTCGCACCGCGCGTCGTGCAGGATTTCCGCCGGGCGCTTGACGACAAGAATGTGCACGCCGTCAGTATCGCCACGCCGAATCATTGGCATGCTTTGGCGGCGATCTGGGCGATGCAGGCGGGCAAGCATGTGTACGTCGAAAAGCCCGTGAGCCATAACGTGTGGGAAGGCCGACGCATTGTCGAAGCCTCGCGCCACTTCAACAAGATCTGCCAGACCGGCACGCAAATCCGCAGCCAACCCGGCATCCGCCAGGCGATCGAATATGTCCGCTCCGGTAAACTCGGACAATGCACAGTCGCTCGTGGTTTGTGTTACAAACGCCGCGACTCGATCGGCCGCGTCACCGCCGACCAGGCCCCGCCGCGAACCATGGATTACAACATGTGGTGTGGTCCCGCAGCCAACCGCGCGCCACATCGTAACACGCCGCGCGGCACCGTGCACTACGACTGGCACTGGGTTTGGGAATATGGTAACGGCGACCTCGGCAACCAGGGCATCCACCAAGTCGATGTCGCTCGTTGGGGGCTTAACAAAAACGAACTTCCGCGTTCCGCCATCAGCATCGGCGGACGTTTCGGCTACACCGACGACGGCGAAACCCCGAACACCCAACTCTGCGTGTTCGACTACGGTACGTCCAACCTCGTCTTTGAGGTTCGCGGCCTGCCCACCCAGGCGTATCGCGGTGCGACGGTTGGCAACGTCTTCCATTGTGCCGATGGCTACGTCGCTATCACGAGCTACAACAACGCCATCGCCTTCGACAACAACAACCGCGAACTTCAGCGATTCAGCGGTGCGGCGGATCATTTCGGCAACTTCATCAGCGCCGTCCGTTCCGGGCGTCGCCAGGACCTGAACGCCGACATCCTCGAAGGCCATCTGTCCAGCGCGTTGTGCCACCTCGCAAACATCAGCTATCGTCTGGGTCGCAATGTCGCATTCGATCGCACCAACGGCACGATTGGCGACAATCGCGATGTCAACGACACGCTCACACGGACGGTTGACCACCTGAGAGGCAACAACGTCCAACTCGGCAAGGCTCAGCTTACCGTCGGTCGACGTTTGACGGTCGATCCCCAGGCCGAGAATTTCGGCAACGACGCCGAAGCCAACCGCCTACTGACACGCGAATACCGCAAGGGATTCGAAGTGCCGGCTCGGTTCTAGGAAAATCGAAGCCATTAATCCCCAGTTTAGCCGCTCGCGTTCGGCGAGCGCGACCTGTGTATCGTGTGATACCAATTCGCGCTTGCCGAAAGCGAGCGGCTAAACAAAGTCGGGAAGTTCCATATCTCCCGTAACTCCCATCTTTGCGCCGCCCGCATTTAAGCCTCAAAACCCGCCTTTTCATTTGTGGCGAGAACGAGTAAAATGGTGCTGATTATGGAACGATTTGATAACGGATTTCGCTGACTCATCGTAATCCGGAAAAGGATTTGTCATGCACAAGGCTCTGTCGGCTCTCATAGCAATTCTCCTAACCGCCACCACGGCGAACGCACAACAAAGCGGCTGGGCGGAAAAGCTATTCGGTGGAGAACTCACGCACGATTTCGGTGCGGTGCCACGTGGCACGCAAATGAAGCACAGCTTCAAGATAACCAACATATATAAAGTCCAGCTTCAAATCACCGAAGTGCGCGTCTCCTGCGGTTGCCTCAAAGCCGAGCTGAGTACCAAAGTGCTTAATCCCGGCGACACGGCGATGCTCCATCTGAACATGGATGGCCGACAGTTCAACGGTTTCAAGACGATCCGCGTTTTCGTCACCGTCGGTCCGAAGTTCATCTCCACGGCTGTGTTGTCCGTCTCCGCCGTGACACGCGGCGATGTGGCGTTCTCGCCCAGCGAAATCGATTTCGGCAACCTGAACCGAGGCCAAATGTTGGCGAGACACATCGACGTGGAATACGCCGGCGACCGAGCGGATTGGCGGGTTATCGAGATTCTCAAGAATTCCTCGGCTCCATTTGAGCTGCGCGTCGAGGACCTGCCTCGGCTCGTCGGCTCCTCTCCGCGCCGCGGCTATCGCATACTGGCGACGATGCGTGCCGAGGCCGCCGTCGGCAATTTCAAACAGGAAGTCGTCCTTAAAACCAACGATTCCGCCACGCCAATGCTGACGTTTCAAGTCGTCGGCAACGTGCAGGCGGGTTTGGCGATTTCACCAGGATCGATCGCCGTGCGCGATATGAAGGCCGGCGAAACGGTTACTAAGAAGGTATTCGTACGCGCATCAAAAGCCTTTCGCATCATCGGCGTCGACGGCCAAGGCGATGGCATCACCGTCGATATTCCCAATCGCCAGGACACGACGCTCGTGCTCACCGTCAACATCCAACCGACCGCCATCGGCGACATCCGCAAGCAACTGCTGATCCGCACCGACCTCGATGCCGAGACGACGCCGCTGATCGTCGAAGTGTCGGTTTCACCGTAATGCGTTCCCGTTAGCAGGACGCGCAAGCGACCGGGCACCTTACGTCGGTTGCGAGTCTGGCTAGCGGAAAACGTATGTCACCGCGTTTCCAAACAGAACGTGGGAACTCCGGAATCGGTTGGTTCTCGTTGCAAACGAAACTCTTTGTGGAATACCTGTGATTTGATCCATCCTTGGACCTTCCTGACGGCGACGAACTTGGCAGGCGTGTACCGGTAGATGTTGAATGAAAATGTTTTTTCCCGCGGATCAACGAGCCAATATTCGCGTCCCTTCGCTTCCCAGTGCAATCGCATTAAGTGCATGGTGTCTTTCTCTACCGACGTAGGGCTCACGACTTCGAGCGTCATGTCCGCGGACCCGATTATCTCGATTGTATCATCGCCACCGTTGACGACAGCAAGCCCCTTCGTGAGGCTTTCATTAGAGACGTACATCCCATCGGGTTCGGTGGAAAGATCAGCCTCAAGGTGCGACAGTAACATTCGATCCACACAGAGAAAGCCTTTCTTTTCCTCTTTTTCGATGTTACCCAACACGCGACCGTATTCGGCCTTAATGCGATTGTGAATGAGACGTTCCATGCTGATATCCACCCAAAGGTGTCCATCGAGGTACGCGAACCGTCCTGCATCAGGAAAATCGCTGGAGTGTACCCACTGACGATACGAAACGTGGTCTTCACCAATTCCGGGATTCTCGCCTGTTCGCCGATCACAATCGATTTCATTGGCCAACTCATTTCGTGGTAGTTGCGAGCCGCGTTCCCTACGCGATTATTGTAACCGATACTTCGGATTCAGTTCCAGATACTTCGCCACGCGATCCGTCCGTTTCACCGCTTCTACCAGGAACGCGACGGCTTGCACGAGGCGGTCATCCGGCTCGGCACAGCTAAACCGGAGGAAGCCTCTGCCCGCCGGGCCGAAACATTCGCCGCCCAGGCAGGCGACGCCTTTATGATCGTCGGCGGCTTCGAGCAGGAACATCGCCAGGCCGTGCGACGTGATGCCGAGCTTCATGCAGATCGGTGCGACGTTCGGAAAGACGTAGAACGTGCCCGCCGGCATGATGACATTGACCCCTTCGACCTTCTTCAACTCGCTGACGAGTAGTTCGACCTTCTTCTTGAAGCGCTGCATCACCTCGTCGCGCTCGTGGTCGTCGTTCTTCAACGCGGCTTCACCAGCGAGCTGCACGATCGGCGGCACGCACGACAGAGACGTGTTGATCATCTTGCCGATCGATTCAATTACGCGCGGACTGGACACGGCATAACCCAGCCGCCAGCCGGACATGCTGTACGATTTGCTGAAGGTGTAGCAAGCGACGACCTGATCAATGATGCCCGGCTGAGCGAGCAGCGGATGGTGCTTGCCGGACCAGACCATGTGGTTGTACGGTTCATCGGCGAAGACAGCGATGTTCTTACCGCGGATGAGGTCGGCGATGGCTTTGAGATCGCCCTCTGTGGCAACACCGCCCGTCGGGTTGTGCGGCGAGTTCAGGAAGATCGCCTTGGCGCGGGGGCGTTTGATGAAGTCCTCGATGTCGTGCAGATTCGGGCGAAAGGCGTTTTCCTGCTTCAGATGCGAGGTAACGATGACGCCGGCCCGCCGTTCGATGTTCGGGGCATAGGTCGGGAAAGCAGGGCTGAAGACGAGGACCTCGTCGCCGGCGTCGAGGAACGCTTCGCAGAAAAACTGCTCGAACACCTTCGCGCCGGGGCCGACGACGACATTGGCGGCGGTGATGTCGATGGCGTATTCTTTCTTGTAGTTCGCCGCCACGGTTTCGCGAAAGCTCATCAGGCCTATTGATGGGCAGTAGTGCGTTTGCCCATCGCGGACTGCTTTGACGCCGGCCTCGAGTGCGGAGGCAGTGCTGTTGAACGGGCTGTCGCCGATCTGAAGTTCGATGACGTCCTTGCCCTGAGCTTTGAGCCGTTTCGCGACGGCTAGCACATCAAAGGCGGTTTCCGTGGAAAGCCCACGGGCAAATTGACTGAGGCTAGCTTGTGTGGTCATGAGAACTTTTCATAGTTGGAGGAAAAAAAATCGGCGACGAGGGAATTGTATTTCGCGCAGCCTAGCGCGTCTTGTCGCCCGTTTAGCCGCAACGGGCCAGCGGAGCGCGAACGAGATATTTCCGAAAGACACTCAAACCCTCAATGACAACTCTCTCGCATTCTGCGCATCATTAAACCAAGTGATACATTTCGAACCCCCAGTACCCTGGGGGACGAACCATGCCCACCATCAATACTGCATGTGGCCCATGACATATTCCACACTAGTGGTCCGACAGCTTGATTTGACAGGTGGGGCCAGGCTTTCCAGCCTGGCCAGCCTGTGGAAAGCCCGGCCCCACGGACCTGTCAATTCTGCCATTTCGCACCACTAGCTCGAAGCGTAAGCGAGGCGACACGGTTCGTGCCTCGCTAATGCCTCCGGCTTGTGAGCCAATCGCCGTCAAAACCTATCGGGGTTCATCATGCGATTGAGCGTGTCCGCATCGACCGGGGCATAATCGCTTGGCTCCATCGTCCAGCTGGCTCGGCCTTGTGTCAGGCTGCGGACTTTGTCGGAGTAGTCGAACATTTTCGCTAGCGCCACCAGCGCCTCCACGACGCGAAGTTTGCCACGGGTATGCAGCGAAAGAATCTCGGCTCGGCGAGCGTTCATGTCGGCAGTGACGGGGCCGAGGTATTCCTCCGGAATCGTTACTTCCGTGCGCATGACCGGTTCCAGCAGCGTCATGTTGCCCTTTAACGCCCGATTGACGGCATCGGCGCCGGCGGCCTGGAACGCGACTTCATTCGACACGCCTTCTTGCATCTGGGCCGACTTGATCGTCGCCTTTACCCCAATGACCGGATAGCCGAGTTCGCCCGACTGCAGCGCGAAACGGATGCCCTGCTCGGCGGCATAGCTAAACTCGCCAGGAAGTATGTCCGATGTGATTTCGTTGACGATCATGACACCTTGCTCCACCGGGAGCGACTCGAATTCGACGGTCACCTTCGCAAAAAGGCCGGCGGCGTTCGTTGCCGGCGTTCGGCCGAATGTGCATTCGCCTTCGGTTTTTACTGCTTTGCGCAAAGTCTCGCGGTAGCTGACGCGCGGCTTCGATACGCGAACTTTTAGCCGATAGTCTCGTTCGAGGCGGTTCTTCTTGATCTCCAGATGCAGTATGCCCATGCCGCTCATTAGCATTTGGCCCGTGTCGCTATCAACGCGCCAGGTAAATGTCGGATCCTCGCGTTTGAGCCGATCGAGCGATTCGGTGAGCTTGTCTTTGTCGCCGGACGATTCCGGTTCGATCGATTGGCTGACGACGGCCTCGGCAAAATGAATCTGCTCCAGCACGATCGGGTGCAGCGGATCGCACAGCGTGTCACCGGTGATCGAGTCTTTTGGGCCGATGATGCCGACGATATCGCCGGCGTAGGCGATCGGCAGGTCGTCGCGGTTCTTTGGGTCGGCATGGATGTGGTAGAGCTTGCTCGCAAATTCCTTCACGTCTTTCGGCGGATTGTACAGCCGACATTCCGGGTTCAACACTCGGCTATTCGCTTTGAGCGTGCCGGAGTAGATGCGAAGGTAGAAAAGGTCGCCATGTGTATCGGCGCTAATCTTGAATACGAGCGCTGAGAACGGTTCCTTCGGATCCGCCTTACGCGACTCGTCCTTGTTTTTTTTCGGATTGCGGCCCGTCACCGGCGGGCGATCAAGCGGGCAGGGCAGGTAGTAGCAGACCGCGTCCATCAACAGTTGAATGCCCGCGTGTTCTCGGCCCGAACCGCACAGCAAAGGTTGGATCTGTCGAGCGAGCGTCAACTCGCGGATGAGATTTCGCAGCGTGGCGGGCGGAATTTCATTACCGTCGAGGTAGAGCGTGGTGATCTGGTCCTTGTCGTCGAACTTCGTCAGCACCTCGAAAAGATATTCACGCCAACGCTGTACATCACCGACCATATCCGCGGGAATCGGTTCGGTGCGAAATGTTTTGCCTTCGGTATTCGCGATGTAGTAGAACGCCTTTTGCTCAATGAGATCAATGACGCCTTCAAACGGCTTGGACGAGTCTTTGACGGAACCGCTGCCAATAGGAATAACGAGCGGCGCCGGCGTGCATTCAAGACGATCCTTGGCTTCGCTCAGGGCGTTTTCGTAGTTCGCGCCGACGACATCCATCTTGTTGATGAAAATGATGCGAGGCACGAGATACTTGTCCGCTTGTCGCCAAACCGTCTCGGACTGCGCCTCGACGCCCTTCTGCGCATCAAAGACGACGACTGCGCCGTCGAGCACGCGCAGGCTTCGCTCGACCTCAGCCGTGAAATCGACGTGGCCAGGGGTATCGATGAGATTCACCGTACAGTCGCGCCACTGGAACGGTACGCAGGCGCTGTAAATGGTGATGCCACGCTCTTGTTCCTCGGGATCGTAGTCGGTTTCGGTGGTACCGGAATCTACTGTGCCCAGTTTGTGCTTGGCGCCGGAGTAATAGAGAATATGGTCAGTCGTCGTCGTCTTGCCCGCATCGATATGGGCGATGACGCCGATGTTGCGAATTTTGGTGAGGTCGAGGGATGCCATAGGAGTCAGGAGTCAGGGGTCAGGAGTCAGGAGTCAGGGGTCAGGAGTCAGGAGTCAGGAGTCAGGAGTCAGGAGTCAGGAGTCAGGAGTCAGGAGTCAGGAGTCAGGAGTCAGGAGTCAGGAGTCAGGAGTCAGGAGTCAGGAGTCAGG
>SIAQ01000025.1 GCA_009697105.1 Gemmataceae bacterium
TTCCAGGCGCAATCCCAGCGCCTTGGCCACCGCTTCCACTGAGGAAATCTGCGCATCGCGGCCATACTCGATATCGCGCACGGTGTTGGCGTTCGGAATGCCGGCGAGTTTGGCGAGTGCGTACCAGGTCAAGCCCTGAGCTTCCCGCGCTTGCCGAACTTTCGTCGGAAGGCCAGGCGGCGATGGCTCGCGCCCGGCGCCTGGAGCGGGCGGGAATTCCTGCATCACCTTGTCACGAATGACGGCGTGCCGCTTGCGTTCGTCAGCCGTTGCGGGCCGCTCGACGCGCTTGAATTTTTTCTCAGCCATGTAACGATCCTTTGCAAATATCACGGTTCCGGGACTTCGTAGGCGGTGACGGGATAAACGGTATCCTCGTCGATGCGTTCATAAACGATGATGATAAAACGGCCATCGGGAGTCGCCCCGAACACGCACGGCAATCCGGACGAACGGCTAACGACTTCTTTCGGAGAACCTGCCAGCACATGTTCGACATCGTCAACAGTCACGCCGTGCTCTTCGATGTGCTCGACATTGCCGCCGGGTTCTTCGTTCCAGATGATTTGCGGCCCCACGGCTTCTCCTTTCAAACACTCCATTGCACTCTACCAGATTATTCTGATAACGCAATATAATGCGATAGAGGGAAAAGGCGGTCTCTGCAAAGTCGGTTGTGAAAAATACGCGAAAGAGCGTTCGGCGTCTGCATGCACTTTCCTATACCCTTCCCTCGGCTTCTTGGCCACCCCCCTTAAAAGTGCGAAAAAAGGCCGAAAAAATGCGATTCCGGTTGGCCATCGGCTGTTGGCCAACCCCCGTTGGCCAACCGTCGCTCGCGCTTTCGGCTATTTCTTCTTCGGCGCCGTTGGGTCCTCGGTTGGGCTGCCGTGCCAGAGGGGGGCGATGTTTTGCGTGTCCCAGCGTTGCCAGGCTTGGGTCAGGTCGGCGACGACTTTCGGGTTTGCGTCGGCGACGTTGCGCTTTTGGCTGATGTCGTTGGCCAGGTCGTAGAGCTCCCAGCCGCTGTTGGTCTTCTTTTCGAAATCGCGGTAATCGACGAGCGACCAGTTGCCTTTGCGCACGGCTTTCTGCGGGCCGAAACGCCAGAAAATGGCGTCGTGCGGCGGCTCGTTCCTTTCGCCGAGCAGGTGCGGCATGAGATCGACGCCATCGATATTCGCGGGCGTCTTGACACCGGCGAGAGCACAGGCGGTCGGCAGGATGTCGAGGGCGATGACGGGGTGGTCGTAGGTTTTACCCGCGGGCAGTCGGCCTGGCCAGGCGACGAAGAACGGTACGCGGATGCCGCCTTCGAGCGTTTGGCCCTTGTTGCCTCGCAGTGGGAAATTGATGCCGGTGTTGTAGGCGAGAAACGGGAACAAGCCGGAACCACCGTTGTCGCTGATGAAGATTAGGAGCGTATCGCGATCGGCCCCGCTCTGTTGCAGGTGTGTCATGATTCGGCCAACGGCGTCGTCCAGGCCCAGGAGCAGCGCCAAGTAGCCACGCCGGGCGGTGTCTGTGACGCCGGAGGGCACGCGATCCTTGAGCCGCGGGTCGATCTCAAGCGGCGTATGCACGGCATTGTAGGCGAGATAGAGGAACCACGGATTCTCTTTTTGACGATTCATGAAGCCGATCGCTTCATCGGTGAATACATCGGTCGCGAAGCCGTCGGGTTGCACAATCTCCCGGCCACGATGGATGACGTTCTGGGCCATGGCGTTGCCGAACTTCGGCTTGGCGTCGTTGCGAAGGGCGTAGTTGTGGCCGCCGACGAGGAAGCCGAAGAAATCGTCGAACCCGCGTGCCTGGGGATGGTGGTCCTTGCTGAAGCCCTGATGCCATTTGCCGACGAGTCCGGTCGCATAGCCGGCGGAGCGCAGCAGATTGGCGATGGTGCGTTGATCGAGCGGCAGGCCGAGCTTGCCTTCGAGACCGACGTGCGGATTGAATTCGTGTCCGAAGCGGGTCTGGTATCGGCCCGCGAGCAAGCCGGCACGCGATGGACTGCAATACGGGGCGGAGACGTAGCCGCTGGTGCAGCGAACGCCCGATTTGGCGAGCTTGTCGATATTGGGGGTCGGGACGGTCTTGCCGCCGTGAATACCGATGTCGCCATAGCCGAGATCGTCGGCGACGATGACGAGGATGTTGGGCTTGGTGCGTTTCGTGCCTTCGCTGGCGTGAACGGCGACGGGAAGCAAAAGGAAGGCGAGAAGCGAGCAGAGAGTTTTCATGCGAGGGGTTCCTTGAGCAATCGAGGCTGGCATTCGGATTGGGATTATTATCGCTCTCGATCGATACTTTGAAAGAGGAGCCGTTCGCAATGGCGCAAGAACCAACAATGACACACTCGACAAAAGTCGCTTTACGAGCCGGAAGCGTAAGCGACGGTTAGGAAAAAAAACCGTCGCTTACGCTTCCGGCTCGTACTTCTTTCGGACGCATCACCAGCGAAGCGCCTGGAATAGGTTCGATGTATCGTCGGTCCACGCCTTCAGGCCAGGCCGGGGTCGCGCGGGTTCCCAGCCGACGAGTTTTCCCAGATGCCGTTCATCGCGCGCTAGCACAAGCCAATCGCTCGGCATGATACCTCGCCGCGTCTCCTCAGATGTCGGTTGATGTCGGCGGACCAGCGCAACGCAGGTCGGCAGAGCGTCGTCGGCGAGGGCGGCGAGCACCGGTTCGAGATCGACGTAGCGATTCGAGAAGTGAAGCGCGATGACGCCGTTCGGCGTAAGCTTGCCGAGGTAGATCGCCAACGCCTCGCGCGTCAGTAGATGCAGCGGAATGGCATCGGAGCCGAACGCATCGATGACGAGCAGACCGAACTTTTGCGTCGATCGCTTCAACGACAGCCGGGCGTCGCCGATATCGATCTTGACGGTTCCCTTGGCGTCGTAGAGGAACGTGAAGAGGCGAGGGTTGAGGGCGATGTCGCGCACGGCGGGGTCGATCTCGAAGAAGGTCCACGCCTGGCCGGGCTTTGAGTACGCCGCCAGCGAACCGGTGCCCAGTCCGACGACGCCGACGTGATCGAGCTGGGGATCATCGTTGAAGGCGTGGAAGACTTCGCCGATCGGCCCGCTGTTGGCGTAATAGGTCAACGGCAGATGCCGATAATCACGATCCTGATCCTGTTGGCCATGCACGGTGTTGCCATGCACGAGGCGAGTGAAGCCGTTGAGGCTAGTGACGCGATGGATGCCAAACCAGCTGCGTGTCTGATAGATCGTGGTGCCGTGAATGCCGTGATGAAACCAACTCGCCAGAAGGACGCTAGCGAGGCACAGCGCGAGACGGATGGGCCGCGCTTGCGAGATGTAGCAGTAGACGAACGGTCCGCCGAAGATGATCGCGATTTCGATCGGTCCACGCGGGAATGGCGGGCGATCGAATTGCCGCACTAAGTAGACGAACGCCGCCGTGATCGCACCAACCGCTCCAGCTGCGAGAAAGTCAGCGCGATCGAGTTTCCAATCGCGCGTCAACCCGATGAGGCACGCCAGCACGATCATCAGGGGATATTCCGCCAGGCCGTTGAATAGCACCGGTGCGAGCAGCGCGTTGAACGCTCCGCCGAGCACGCCGCCGAACGCCAGGCACAAGTAAAACTCCGTAATTCTGTCGGCGCCGGGTTTCGTGCGTGCCAGTTCGCCGTGGCATACCATCGCCAGCCAAAAGAAGCCGACGAGCTGCACGCCCATCACGAGCGTCAACGGATCGTTCGCCTCGGACAGATAGACGAACAGCATTACGATCACGACCATCGGCTGCCAGCGGATCAGAACTGAGTGTGGCAGAAACGGCTTGCCTGCGAACACCAGAACAAACGTGCCAAGGTACAGCGCAATCGGTAGCAGCCAAAAGAGCGGCACAGCGGCGATGTCGGTCGTCAGGTGCGTCGTGACGCTGAGCATCAGACTAGACGGGACCATTGCCAGTGCGATCCAACGCAGGCGGGTCCAACGGTTCGGTGCGTTCGTCGTTGGCGTGGCGGATACGGCATCGGTCGCAGTGAACGCTCGCAAAGGCACGCAGAACGCCAGCAGCGCTGCCAGCACCAAAAACGCGAGCCGCCAGATTTCGCTCATCGCGCTCAGGCTGAAGTTCGGTTCCAGCAAAAACGGAAACAGGCCAAGCGCCAGAAAGCTGCCGACGTTACTCGCGGCATACAGGACATACGGATCGCGTGGCGTCGCATGATGCTTCGCAAGGAACCAGCGCTGCACGAGCGGCGTGCCTGCCGAAAGCAGCACGAACGGCAAGCCGACGGCAAGCGTTAGCATGCCGATCAACCAGACGGCGGGATGTAGGTCCGTCGGCACATCATCGGGGAAGCGGATCGGCAGTAGAAAATAGGCCGCGATCATCAGGCCGAGATGCAGGATCGCATGCCGCCCGACGCCCAGCCAGCGAGGAAGGGCGTGTGCGATTGCGTAACCGACCAGCAGGCCAGCCTGGAAGAACACCATGCACGTGTTCCACACCGCCGGTGAACCACCGAGCAATGGCAACAGCATCTTGGCGCACATCGGCTGCACGAGAAACAGCAAGCACGAACTCAGAAATGTCGCGCAGAAATAAAGCCAAACCATGGAGGAATATTATAGAGGATGTCCGTGGTCCGTAGTTCGTGGTCCGTAACAAAAAATGCGAATCACGAAAGAGCGAAAGTACGAAAGCTCGAAATCGAAGTACACACAAGACTTTGTTCGTGTTTTCGTTCTTTCGCTCTTTCGTGATTCGCATTTTGTTTTGGCTTGGCAAAGCCAGGGATGTATTTGGTCCTTTGGAGATCGTCCTTTGCGTTTTCCGTGTATAATAATAATGCTTGCCGCGAACCCGATTTGTGCGCGGCACGGTAACGGCGGTTCGTAGCCTTTCCGAGTTTCGTTCCGCAAGCTTGTTCCGCACCTTGTGTAATGTCGATCACCCACAGTGAACGGAGAAGGTCGTGTCCAAGAAGACTGCGAAAAAGACTGTCGAAACCGTCGGCCTGGTGGGTCTGGGATTTGACAGCCAGGATGAGCACAAACGGATCACCAAGGGCGACGAGTTTCTTCTCGTCGGCGGGTCGGCGGAGACGCACGAACGCATGCAGGATGTCGCCATCCATGTGACCGAAGCCCTGAAAACCAAGGGCAAACGCCTGCAAGACGCCGAGGTCAAGGAAGTCGTTGAATTGATACAGAAGGCGATGGATCGGTGATTTGCTGTCATTCCGCTACATTCTGGTTCCCAAACTCCGGTTTGGGAATCCTCGTTCTCGAAACTCCGTTTCGCAGAACCCGGCAATGTGGATTCTATGAGACGAAACAGAGTTTCCTGAATGCCCATTCCCAAACAGGAGTTTGGGAACGAGAATAGCGCGAAATCCGCGAAACTTATTGCATCTTTGTAAGGTACATTTCTTTAGGCATGAGGCACGAACGTGTGGGCTGAGGATGCCATTCTGGTCAAGCGCTGCCTGAAAGGGGACGAATTCGCCGTCCAGTCCCTCGTGGAACGCTTCCAGTCCGATGTGTTTGGCCTGTGCGTTCGGCTTTTGCACCATCGCCAGGATGCCGAGGATGTCACGCAGGAGGTTTTTCTGCGCATCTTCCGCAGCTTGCGGCGGTGGGATTCAGCCAGGCCGCTCAAGCCGTGGGTGATGGGTATCACTGTCAACCGTTGCCGAACCTGGATTTCGCAGCGTGTGAAGAAGCCGGAACTGGTCGATTATCTGCACGAAACCGTCGCGAATCGCCCCGAGGACGACAGCGTCGAATTGGTGTGTGAAATTCAGATGGCATTAAAAGGGCTGCGCTGGGAATATCGGAGCGTATTCGTGATGTACCACGAGCGCAATCTGCCTTATGAGGATATTGCCGAGGCGCTGGAAAAGCCGGTCGGGACGATCAAGACCTGGCTGCATCGTGCGCGGTTGGAAGTGCTGGAGAAGCTGCGCGATCGCGGCATGATCTCAGAGGTTGAGCATGAATTGCCTTGAGTGTCAAGAATTGTTGCAACAGAAACTCGATGGCGCCGCGACCGCGCCGTCCTCGGAGTTCGACGCGCATCTGGGCAGTTGCATGAAATGCCGAGAGTTGCACGCCGGTGCGCAGCGATTGCTTGACGTGATTCAAAAACAAGTCCCGCCAAAGCTGCCCGTGGATTTTGCGAAGCGAACCGCAGCGATGGTTTTGGGCGATCGCCGCGAACGGCGACGAAAAGTCCGGTCGCGTTTGTTTATCACGGCGGCGCTGGCGGCGTCCGTCATTGTCATGGTGCTGTTCGCCTACGCAATGCTGCCGCGCTCGCCCATGCCGAAAGGCAACGATGGCCTCGCCAAGCAAGACGCGATCAAAATCGAGGAAAAGAAAAAAGAAACGCCGCCGACAAAAAGTGTCGAGAAACAACCAGAAAGGCCCAGCGCCATCGCCGCCCTGCCCACGCGCTGGGTAGATGCGACACGCGATCACGCCAAAGTCGTATTGGCGGCGGCGAATTTCGATAGTGTCGCAAGTCTGCCAATCGATCCGACGGCAACCGAAGCCGCCCAGGAAATGTCCGACGGAGTCCGCACCGTCACGCTCAATACTCGCAAAGCCTTCGACTTCTTCGCCCGCGAATTTCCCATGCCCGACCTCGGCGAGCGTCGAGATTGACACTGGGTTAGCCTGCGTCCGAGCCTGAGCGCCAGGAGGGATCCCCGGCCCTTCGCTGGCGCTCAGGCTCGGACGGGCTGAGTCATCCTTGGCACAACCAGAGTACGCCATGAAATTGTCGCTCCGATTCACGTTTAGTCTTCTGCTCACGATATTTGTTGCGCCCTACGTCGCCGCGCAGGACGCCGCCGACCTGATGAAGCTGTTGCCCAGCGATTTCGCCGTCACCGTCGTCGTGCACGATCTCAAAAGCAATCACGCACGCTGGGAGAAATCGGAATGGTGGAAAGCCTTCCACGGCTCGATCGTCGGCAAGCGATTTACCGAATCCCCGGAGATGCAGCAGTTCCGTCGCTGGCAGGAGGATCTGAAAAAACATTTCCGGCTCGATTGGCCAACGCTCCGCGACGACATCCTGGGCGGCACCATCGTGCTGTCCTACTCCCCCGGCGATAAAACCAAGCCCGATTCCGAACGTGGCATCATTCTCGTTCGCGCCACGAAAATGGAATCGTTGTCGCGTCTCGTCGAACGCCTGAACGAACTTCAAAAGCAAACCGGCGAGTTGAAATCACTCACGCCCCTGGAGCACGCCGGCGCGAAATATCATCGGCGATTGCAGGGCGGGAAGGCCCATTATTACGCCATATTCGACTCGTTGTTCGCGATCACGCCGAACGAGGATTCGCTGAAGGAAATGCTCGTTCGTCGGCGCGACGGAGATTTGAATTCACCGTGGATCAAGCGTTTTCGCCAAGCGGGCATCGAGGGGGCAATTGCGACGCTGTGCGTGAATCCGCGCAAAGTGGAACCGGACTTTGGGCCGGGCGTGAAAAAAACGGATGAACTGCCGAGCTATTGGCGAGCGCTCGATGCGATTTTCGTGACGATGAATGTGAGCGATAACGCGGAGCTTCGTGTTTCGATTCAAGCGAAGACGGATGAGTTGCCGGCCTGGGCGCGTGGATCCTTCACGCACACGCTGGAGCGTTCGGAGTTGTGGGATCGCTTGCCCGAACGATCGCTGCTGACGTTCGCGGGGCACACCGATTTCGTCGGAGCGGGCGATGCATTGCGTTTGCTATTGCCGGATAAGGATCGCGGAAAAATTAAGGAGAAGGTTCCTGGAATCGTATTCGACATGGTGAAGGAGATGCTGCCGAGCCTCGGCCCGGATTGGGGTGCATGCGTTCTGCCGGCGGGCAATGCCGATGAGTTGCCTCGGGGGCTTTTTGCCCTGCGTGTAAAGCCTGGATCGAAGAAGGCGCCTCTTGACGCGGATTTCATTCAGGCCATTCATCTGCTCGTGGCATTCAAGGTAGGAGAATACAACGCGGCCAATCCGAATTCCCCAATCGCCATCAGGTCGGCAATGCGAGGCAAGGTCGAAGTCAAGTATCTTGAGAACGCCAAGTTCCCGCGCGGATTTCAGCCGGCCTGGGCCTTGAAAGACGGCTACCTGCTGGCCGCTAACTCGCCCGAAACGATCGACGAATTCCGCAAGAGCGAGGGCAAAGCGATCGCCGGCAAGGACACGCCGATCCTGCGGCTTTCGACCGGCGAACTCGCCAAATTGCTCGATCAACGTCGCGGCCACGTCCTCGCCACGTTGGCGCGCCAACCCGACGGCGTGGAAGGAGACTCAAAACGGAACCTCGAAAACGTGATCTCGCTGTTCCAACTCTTCGATGCCTTCACACTTTCGCAGCACGGCTCCGCCGGGCAAACCAGCTGGATGCTCCGCCTGACGCCCGCGGCTGCGAAAAACTAACCGGAATCATCAACCACCGAGGCACAGAGAACACAGAGGAATGCAATCCGTATTGAATATCCCCTCAAAAAGCCCGTTCCCTGTTTAGCGCCCGCGTGATGCCTCGCACGGCGCGGGCGCCAAACGAAAAAAACGAATTCTGAGGTGCGCGTCTGTGTTGGTTTTCTCTGTGCCTCTGTGGTTCAAATTTTACTTTTCATTTCGGATTTTGCCAAAAAATGATGGCGTCGCGCGGGCGAATCATGGTAAGATGAACAACCGGCGGCGAACGGGTGCCGTTCGCAGATCGCGAATCAACTCTTTTGAGACGATTGCCATGCAAAGTACGCAACTGGCTTGTCCGCATTGTGGTTCGACGCTGAACTTCGGCACGGAGATCGTGACCGGGAGTTCCGTTGAGTGCTTGATTTGTATGCAATCATTCACGGCGAACCGCGTGCCAAGACCGACGCCCGCGGTGCCAAGCATTGACGCCAACGATTCACCGACGCTGTCCGATACGATCACCGACGTGTTGCCGAAAGTTTCCGCGCCGGCGAAGGCGGCGCCCAAGTCGAGACCGGCGCCGGTCGGCATCATGGAAAAGCCGACACCAAGGCCGACGAAATCCGAACCAAAGAAAGTCGACGAATCCACGCCGCTAGCGTTGCGAAGACCGAAGCAGAACGCCGGCGCGGGGACGACGAGCATCGTCGCTCTCATCGGAGGTGCGGCATTGTTGCTGATGGTCCTGACGGCAGGAATCGGCCTGGCGGTGTGGAAAGCGAAATCATCTACGAAGGGCGCTGGAGCAGACGATCCGCCCGCGATCGCAGCATTCGATAAGCCGAACAATGGGATTGCCAAGAACGATGTCAAGTCAATCGATGATGGAAAAAAAACGGGCGGGCCATCCAGTACAAACCCGACACCGAGCAGCGGCGGTGCGAACAAGCCGCCCATCAAGAACATTTCAGACGACGGCGACGAGAAGTCTCTGCTCCAACGGAAAAACCAAAAAAGTGCCGGCGCGGAGCCGGATTTTGACTTGCGCCTTGGAAAATTCGATGTCGCCAAGAACACTCCGGTCGGGCTGAATCAGCAACGCATCAACGAAGCCATCGACAAGGGCGTTGGTTACCTCAGGCAAACGCAGAAGCCCGACGGGACCTGGGCCGACGGTCACGGCGTCGGCCACGCGGCGATCGGCGGCTTGACGCTTCTCGAATGCGGCGTGCCCGCCAACGACTTTTGCGTGCAACGCTCAGCCTTTTACGTGCGAACCAATGTCTTGAAGCTTGCGTCCACCTATGAGCTTTCGCTGGCCATCCTGTTCCTTGACCGACTGGGCGACATTCGCGATCGCCCGACGATCCAGGGTATGGGCCTGCGTTTGCTTGCGGGCCAAAAGGACAGCGGCGGTTGGAATTACTCGTGCCCCCTGCTCGATACTCCCGAGATGTATCAACTGTGGGCGTTCTTACAGACGAACCGCCAGCCGGACTTGCTCAACCCGCTTCAGGGCCAAATTAACCTGCCGGCGGGAATCGTAACCGATCCGAAGTTGGTGAACCCGCTGACAAGCGATCCGGCCAAGCTCAACGACCCATTCACGGCCCTTAATGCGATGATGCTGACCAAGGGCATCGACGGCGGCAAGAACCCGAATCCCGGCGCCGGCAATCCCGGCGGCGGCACGAATCCACAGAATCCGCCGACGCCGATGCCTAAACCCGATCCCGTTCCCAAGAAAAAAGGCCCGCCCGCCAAACTGCCGTTCCAACCTGTAATTCAGCAAGCCTGGCTCAAACCGACCTTGCAAAATCTGCCCGTCGTGCTGAATCAAGGCAGGGGCAAGGGGCAGCAGAAAGTCGGGCGTGAAGACGGCGATAATTCCAACACGCAATTCGCCATTCTCGCGCTCTGGGCCGCCCGACGACATGGCGTGCCCACGGAACAAGGCATTCTCGCCGCCTATCAACGCTTCGTCACCTCGCAGAACAACGACGGCGGCTGGGGCTACCACGTAAACGGCGGCACCGCGCCCAGCATGACCTGTGTCGGTTTGCTTGGCAATGGCATGGGCCATGGCACCGCGCCGGACATCGTGCGCCTGGATACCACCAACCTCAAAAACTCCATCGTCAAGCCCGCCCTTGACGATGTACGAATCCAGAACGGCTTGAAGGCGCTCTCCAAGTTCGTCGGCCAACCATCGTTTGACGACAAGAAGACGAACTTCCCGATGGAGAACCTCTACTTCCTCTGGTCTGTCGAACGCGTGGCAATGCTGTACGATCTCAAAGCCATCAACGGCAAAGACTGGTACGGCTGGGGCGCCCAAATCCTCGTACACAACCAACAACCGACCGGGGTTTGGGGGGTGGGCGGCCACTACCACGGCGCGAATCCGCCCCTCAATACTTGCTTCGCGCTCCTCTTCCTCAAACGCTCCAACCTCGTGCAAGACCTCACCGACAACCTGCGCCTCTACAGCGGCATCCGCAACCCTGACGCCCCGTGAGGAAAATCCGGAAAATACAAGCCCAAGGGTGAGGTACTCCGAACCCTTGGGATCCCAGACGTTCGGAGTACCTTACGTCTGGGCTTACGTCCTTGTTTCGGATTTACAACATGAAGCCCTGCATCTCTCAAGCGACTACCATGTCTCGGACTTTCGCCGAGGATATCGCCAATTGCGCCGACGCCGGTTGCAACGCCGTTGAAGTTTGGCTGACCAAACTCGAACAGCACCTCGAAATCGAATCGGTCGCGGCTACCCAACGACTCCTCGCCGACCGCAAAATTCATCTGGCGGCAGCGGCGTATCAAGGCGGGTTGCTCCTGTCTCAGGGCGAGGCACGCAAGGCGCATTTCGATCACTTTCGCCGACGGCTGGATTTGTGTCAGCAGTTCGGCATCAAGACGATGCTCGTCGTCGCTGATTTCGTCGATAAGGTGGACGCGACAAGTTTGGATCGGGCTATCGTCTCACTAGCCCAGGCGGGGCAGTGGGCTGCCGGCTTCGATGTCACGCTCGCTCTTGAATTCCGCGCGAAGAACACGTTCTGCGCCAGTCTCGATACCGCCGTCGCCCTGGTCTCGCAGTGTGGCGAGGTGAACGTCGGCGTGAATCTCGACATCTTCCACTACTACACCGGACCGAGCAAGTTCGACGACCTCGGCCTGCTCACGCCCAACCGCCTGGCTCATGTGCAGATCGCCGACATCGCCGGCGTGACCCGCGAACTGGCGACCGACGCCGACCGCATCCTACCAGGCGATGGCGATATCCCGTTGACGCCGATCCTGGATGTGCTGCGGCGCATTGGTTACATGGGATATATTTGCGTGGAATTAATGAATCCCATACTCTGGCAGGCGAACTCCAAGCAGGTCGCGGAAATCGCCTGGACATCTTTACGCAAATTGCTGGGTGAAGCGGTTGCGCCAGATGCGCGGCATGTCGAACGTTCCTGATGTGTCGATTATTCGAGTTGAACCGGATTCATTCCATTCGATTTTCACTTGGCGACTCAAGTTTTTGGTGAAATCGGCGATTAAAGAATTTATGATTATTTAAGGAGTTAATTAAACGACGGCGCGATTTTGTCGAATGCGTCAACCGGCTTCCAATTGCGAGCTCGCAAAATGCGACGGCTCGCGCAGCACCATCGCTGAATTCAACCAATCGAATCGGAGGAGAGGCGAAATGCGATTACTTTACGGTGTTATTTTCTGCGTGGCGATTGTTGGGCTTACGAACGCCACGGCGTTCGCGCAAAACAAGCGTGTGGAGGGCAAATCGCTGGAGTTACAGCGCTCGCCGCGCGAAGGCCAACAAATCGTAGTCACCTTTCCGACGCAATCGTTCAAGCCTCTGGACGGCCATCGCGTCGTATTCGTCGTCAACGGCGTTGCCAATGGGACGGCGGCGACGGACACGTTGCTCGCTTTGAACGGCGAATACGGCTTGGGATTGAAACTCCGCACCGTGAACTGGTGCCGACACGATTCGATTCGCTTGGATCTAGTCGATCACGAGGCGCAGCTGAACGCCGCTGCCCGCATCGTCACTGAGGTGACGATGATTCGGCGGGATGCGCCGAATGCGAAGATCTACTTCGTTGCTCACAGTGCGGGCACGCTCGCCGTGCTTGCCGCCGCGGAGATGCTGCCGCCGAATAGCGTCGATCGCATCATCCTTATCGCGAGCACCGTTTCATGCTCGTATGATCTTACCACGGCACTACGGGCCTCGCGGCACGGTATCGATAATTTCTACAGCTTCGATGACCGTGTGGTCAATTGGGCGGTCGAGAGCGTCGGCACATCCGACGGTCTGCGTGGTCAGGCTGCGGGCCGCGTCGGCTTCCGTCTGCCGCACGCGAGCAAGCACGATGTCGCGGCTCTTCGCCAGCATGCTTGGGCCATGGAATTGGAAGGCCTGGGCGGGCACTTTGCCTGGACGCGATCGGGGAACATGAAGCGGTGCATCGTGCCGTTGTTGTTCCATAATGAAAATCCCCCGGCCGTGATCACCGAGCCGATCAAAGGCCCGGCGAAAAAATAAGTCGCGGATCAGACGCGACAGCACTTGTCAAGAAACAAACCACGGAGTGCACGAACATTACAGACAGGTGAAATCTCCTAAACAGGATTTCCCGTCCACGTAATTCGTGCTATCCGTGGTTAAGTGTTTCTATAAAAATGCCGTCCGCCACCCCCGGGTCACGTCAAAACAATGTTGACGCCTCCGACACAAGTCCGCGTTTACCGTAGTTATCACGTTTCACGTTATATGTTTGCACTGAATACACGAACAAGAACGCAATTTCCAAGGCTTGTCCTACACTATCACAGCCTCGGAGCGTGATGGCTACTCTGGTCGTCGTCGGCTATCGTCGATTACGTCAAAACAATGTTGCGGTGGCACTCCTTATCGCGTATAAAATAAGTGGATCGATCTCCGTTCATAGCTTATGGGGGCCATGCCATGTTGCGAATCGATGACGGGTCGGCGCGTCTTTGCGACAGCGTTACGCGGCGAGAATGGATGCGGATCGGCGGACTCGGCCTCGCGGGGTTGACGCTGCCGACGCTACTTTCTTCTCGCTCGCTTGCCAATACCGGATCGGGTGGACGCGCGAAATCGTGCATCGTCATGTGCTTTCTCGGCGGCCCGCCTCAGCAAGAAACCTGGGATCCCAAACCCAACTCTCCCGCCGAAGCTCGCGGCGACCTGAACCCGATCGCGACAAACGTGCCCGGCATCGTCGTCGGCGAGTTGATGCCTCGCACTGCCCAGCATCTCGACAAGATCAGCGTGCTTCGCGCGATGGTGACGAACGACAACGCCCATTCGTCGAGCGGATACTACATGACAACCGGTAGGCCGCACGCGCCGGTCGGCGCCGAGAACGCCAAGCCCGGCAAGCCCAACGATTGGCCCTGCCTCGGCGCGCTGGTGAAGCGCGTGATACCAGCGACTCATGGCCTGCCTTCCGTGATTACGCTGCCCGAACAGTCGGCGAACGACGGCAACCTGACCTGGCCTGGCCAAGACGCCGGCTTCCTCGGCCGTACCGCCGACCCCTGGCTGCTCAGCTGCGATCCGTCGCTCGCCGGCTTTCAAATCGATGGCATGGCCCTGCCCGCCGATGTCAACAGCATGCGTTTCGATGGCCGTCGCCAGCTGCTTGGCCAAGTCAACGATCGGCTCGACAACCTTGGCCGCGCTGGTAATGCCGGCATCTTCAACGCCCAACAGCAGCAGGCTATCGATTTGATCTCAGGCTCACGCGCACGCAGGGCGTTCCATCTTCACGAAGAAACGTCAGCCGTGCGCGATCGTTATGGCCGACGCAAGTTCGGCCAAAGCCTGCTGCTCGCGCGGCGCCTGGTCGAATCCGGCGTCTCGCTCGTGCGCGTCAACTGGTCGCGCGTGCCTGGTGCATTGAACAACGGCCATTGGGATACGCATTCGCAGAACTCGAACGCGCTGAAGCAGCTGATGCCGATCATGGATCAGGCTTATTCCTCGCTGCTTGAAGATTTGTCGCAGCGCGGCTTGCTCGATGAAACGCTCGTCGTTTGGATGGCGGAGTTCGGCAGAACGCCAAGGCTGAACGGTTCCGGCGGACGCGATCACTGGGGTCGGGTGTTCTCGGTGGCGTTGGCGGGCGGCGGAATTCGCGGCGGCGTCGTGCACGGCGTGTCGGACAGCATCGCCGCCTATCCGCGCGATGGTCGTGTGCTACCCGAAGATCTGCTGGCCACCATCTTCCACTGCCTCGGCATCCAACATGACAGCGAGTACAGCGATGCCCAAGGCCGACCGCTACCGCTGACCCGCGGCGATATCATTCGGCAGATCGTGTAATCGCGATGCTCCAGGGTTGGAAGCGTGAGCGGCGGTCAAGACACACCGTCGCTCACGCTTCCGGCTCCGGCGTTCGTCGCGATTGTCGCATGCGCGATACGAGCAACAGCGTACCGCTTGCCCCGCCGATGAACGCCAGGCCCAGACCTATGCGTGCCCACGGCGTGCGTGTCTGTTCGTCGCGTGTTTCAACGCTTGAATTTTCAGAAGGCGTCGGCACTTCGTTCGCACTCGGCGGAACATCGCTCTTCGTTTCCATGAGCGGCACGGTCAATTTTTTCTTGAGCCGATGGCCCGCGCCGGCATCGAGATGCACGACATACGTGCCCGGTTTCGGCGCTGGGAACGTCCATAGTCCCTTCGCATCGGTCATACCCTCGGCTACGGTCGTCCCATCGTCATCGACGACTTTCACTTTCGCGGTGTAGGCCGGCGTGTCGTCCTCGTAGAATGCCTCGATTTCAATGTGATTCTCTCGTGCGGCGAAGGCGATGAAAACCCGATGCGCCAACGCCGGGGCCGCGAAAACAGAAAGAAATGCGAGTGCCAGCAGACTGCTACGGACCATGGGAATATCCTGGCGTATGAGGAATGCTACCATCGTATTACGGCTCGAATGAGGCGTTAGCAATGGGCTTTAGGTGACGAAATTCGGTTTCTGCTTGCGGCTCAGTGTTCGGTCTATGCCCCGCGAGCGCTAAGCCGTAAGCGGAATGAAGGGCCTCAATTTGGAAAGCTGGGCAAAATACTCCTGAGATTTTTCTTGCATTTTGCCGTTTCTCTTGTAATATGTTCATATCCTACCCGTGCAGATTCCTCAAACTGACTCTTTTTAGTCGCAGGATAAGCCACCATGAGTTCAACCGGCGTAGCCGCTAATTCCGGCGTTGTTACTGAATCCGATGCGCAAATGCTCGATACGCTCCGCAAGGCGCACAAACAGATGCGGGCGGAGGTCGGCAAAATCATCATCGGCCAGGAAAAGGTCCTTGATCAGCTACTAATGGCGATCTTCTGCCGCAGTCATGCGCTGCTCGTCGGCGTGCCCGGCCTGGCGAAGACGCTCATGATCAGCACGCTGGCCCAGGCGCTCGACATGAGTTTCAAGCGTATCCAGTTCACGCCTGATCTGATGCCGACCGACATCACTGGCTCCGAAGTTATTCAAGACGATCCGGTGACCCGCGAACGCAAGTTCAAGTTCCTGCCAGGGCCGATCTTCGCGAACATTCTCCTCGCGGACGAAATCAACCGTACACCGCCGAAAACCCAGGCCGCGCTGCTCGAATCAATGCAGGAACGCAAAGCCTCGATCGGCGGCATCGACTACCCGATGAAGAACCCGTTCTTCGTCCTCGCCACGCAAAACCCGATCGAGCAAGAAGGCACGTATCCGCTGCCCGAAGCTCAGCTTGACCGGTTCCTGTTCATGATCAAAGTCGAATACCCGTCCGATGCCGAGGAAGAGCTGATCATGCGGCAAGGCACGTCGGACGTCCAAACGACCGTTTCCAAAGTGCTGCATGGCGATGAGATTCTGCGTTTGCAGCAGATCGTTCGCCGCGTGCCGGTCTCGGATCATGTATTCCAGTACGCCAAGCGAATCACTCGCATGACTCGGCCGAACACGCCGGAGGCGGCGGATTTCGTCAAGAAGTGGCTGGTCTGGGGCGCTGGCCCGCGTGCCTCGATGAACCTCATTCTCGCTGCCAAAGCGCATGCCGTTCTGAACGGCAAGCATCACGCGTCGGCAGAGGATGTTGCCGCCGTCGCCGACCCGATTCTGCGTCATCGCTTGATTCTCAACTTCGCCGCCCAGAGCGAAGGCGTTACTGTCGAGGACGTCATCAAACGTCTTCTCCGAGCAGTGCCAATGAATCAGGCGGCATAATGATTTGTCCGTGGTCCGTTGCTCCGTAGCCCGTAGTGTCGTTGCCTGGCTTGGCAATGGTAGCTGCGACGCACGGTCCAGTTTCTTTGACTACGGACTACGGACTACGGACTACGGACTACGGACCAAATGGCGACCACTACTTACCTAAAACCCGATGTCATCGCTCGTGCTCAGGCCCTGGGCGTGGCGGCGCGCACCATCGTTGAGGGGCTGCGCGTTGGCGATCACAAAAGCCCGTATCGCGGGTTTTCCGTTGAATTCGTCCAGCATCGTGAATACGTTCCGGGCGACGATATTCGCCATATCGATTGGAAAGGCTATGGCCGATCCGAACGCTATACCATCAAGCAGTACGAGCAAGAAACGAACTTCACGGCCCACCTGATGGTGGACGCGAGCCGATCGATGCTCTATGGCGAAGGCGCGACGAACAAACTCGAATTCGCGAAAGTGTTGACGGCGTGTTTGTCGTTCCTGATTATTAACCAGCGAGACAGCATCGCTCTCAATATCTTCGATGCCGGGTGGCGCGATCGACTGCCCGCGAGCAGCCAAATGGGGCATGTGCAGACGATCTTGCATACGCTCGAATCGGTCGAGCCTCGCGACAAGAATTCAATGGGGCCGTTGATTCATGACATCGCCAATCAAGCGCGTCGGCGTGGTTTGTTCTTCCTGATTTCTGACTGCTTCGACGACGTCGATTCGATTTTGGGGGGGGTGCAGCATCTGCGGTTTTCGGGCCATGAAGTCGTCGTGTTTCACGTACTGCATCCCGATGAAATGGAATTCCCGTTTAACGGCATGATCAAGTTCGACGCAATGGAAGAGAAGATGCATCTGCTGACTCGGCCGCAACTCATTCGGCCCAATTATTTGCGAGCGTTGAAGAAATATATCGACGAGTTGCAACAAGGCTGTGAGCGAAATCGCTGCGATTATGTGCAGGTGAATACGGGAAAGCCATTGGTCGAGACCTTGACCGAGTATTTGGCGAGGCGACTGCGTACTCGCGTTGTGTAGTTTCATATAGCCCGCCATTTATGGCGGGTTTGAGGTTTCACCGCCATAAATGGCGGGCTATATGAGGTCCTATGACGTTCCTGACCCCCTTTATGCTCTGGGGCGCGATGGCGGCGGGTATTCCGGTTGCGATTCACCTTTTCTTTCGCAGCCGATATCGCACCGTGCCATGGGCGGCCATGAAATTCCTGCTGACCAGCGTCGAGCAGACTAGCCGGCGCTTGAAGTTTCAGGAACTCATTCTGCTCCTGTTGCGCATGGCCGTTTTGATCCTGCTCGCCTTGGCGTTTGCCCGGCCGATCTCGTCGATGCTCAAGGGCACAGGCCGAGGCGAAGCGGTCGATGCGGTTTTCGTGTTCGATACGTCCTTCAGTATGGGCGCGAGCGACGGCGAAAATAAGACCCGGCTCGATCGCGCGAAGGCGCAGGCATTGCATATCCTCGACGAACTGCCGCCGCACTCGACGATTCAAATACTTACGTGCGCCGGTAAACGCAAAGCACTTCTGGGGCCACGCACGCCCGCCAACCTGGATCAGGCTCGCGATATCTTGACGAAAGATCTCGAACTCGATCATCTCAGCACAAATCTCGCTCTCGGCGTTGAAGAGGCGTATGGTGTATTGCAGCGCGGCCAGGCGTCGAACAAAGAGTTTTACCTCTTCAGCGACATGCAAAAGAACGGCTTCGACGAACAGCCGGCTGAACTGAAAAGCGCACTTGCGTCAATCAAGGAAAAGGCCGTCGTGCATTTCGTCCGATGCGGGACGCAGAGCAAGCTCAAGAACGGCGCCGTGGTCAACATCGTGCCCCAAGCGGGCGTGCCTCGACCTGGCGAGCGCGTCGATTTCGCGGTGTTTGTCAAGAACACGGGAGCCGAGCCGTTGGAGAAAACTTTCCTTTCGCTGGATGTGATCGAAAAAAAGAAAAAAGGCGACACGGATCCGACCAGGCTGCCTGGCAAACGGAACGAAAAGGTCGAGGTGCCGAAGATTGCGCCCGGTGCAACCGAAGCGGTGACGATTACCGTAAAGTTGACGGAGCCCGGACTGACGGTGCTGACCGCGCGGCTGACGAACGACCAGATGGAAGGCGATAACCAATTCGACCAAGTGATTCAAGTTCGCGATCAAGTCAATATTTTGGTCGTCGACGGCAAATACAGCGAACGCGAACCGGAGAAGTCGTCGAGCTTTTTCCTGATGCACTCTTTGCTGCCCGTGAAAGAGACCGAACGGGCGACCTACAAGTACAATCCGCGCGTCGTGCCGGCGCGATTGGCGGCCCCGGCGCTGCTGGGTAACCAGCATGTTTGCATCCTTGTCAACTGTGCATTGGAATTTAAGGCCGGCGCCGAAAAGCTGCCAGACGATTTTCGCCAAGAACTGGAGAAGTTCGTTCGCAAAGGCAAGGGCCTGATTATTTTTAGCGGCGATAACGTGGTCCCCGATTCGTACAACCGCTTGTTGGGCGATAAGCACCGTCTGTTGCCGTTAAAGCTGAAAGACGTGGTCAAGGCGGAACCGACGAAGCCGTACTTCGTCAATCGCAGCAGTTTTCGCGATGGGCCTTCGGTGTTCCGCAATTTTAGCGAAGACAAATATTACGAAATCTTCGATGCGGTCGCCGTGTATCGATACCTTGAGATGGACGAGAAAACGCCGTTCGCCAAGCCGGAGAAGAAAATCGCGTCACCGAAGGACGACGGCGGCGAAGCGCCCCAGACTGCGGTCGTGGCCGACGTTGAGACAGAAAATCTCGCCCATGTCATTATGCGGGTCGGGACCGGCGAAGCTGTCGGGCAGCTCGGCGAGAAAAAGAGCGACATCCGCGTAGCGGAACGAGGCGGGGCTCTGGCGGCCACCAAGAAAGTCGGTGAAGGCGAAGTCATCTTCATGGCGACCGCGGCCGGCTTCGAGGGCTTTGAGGAAGACACCACGCGAAAATCCTTGATGCTGCCGAAATGGACCACCATTCACACGTTGCCGACGTTGCTCTATTTCGTGGAGGCGTCGCTTGGCCATATCGCTCATGGTCAATCGCAGGCGTTCAACATCGGTGCGGGTGATACGTTAAGTTGGTTCCCGACTGGAAATACCGATCTAGTGCATGACTTGGTCTATCCGAATAGCAAAGTTACTCGGCTCGGCATGCCCGAGAAAAAGGCAGGCCGCAAAGTCGTGACGGCCGCCGATCTGCCACAGGCGGGAGTGTATCGCATGATCGCCACGGCGACGGGTGCGACAGCGAGCGACACGATTGACGCCGCCACAGCCGAGACGCTCGGCACGCCGATCGCAGTGACGTATGAAGCGAAGGAAATCGACAATCTCTCGCCGTTGACCGATGGCGAGATCAACAGCGCGATCGGCTTCACGCCGATCCACATCGTCGCGGGGCAGGCCGCTGCCGCGAGTACGGGTGAGGATCGATTGAACCGCGAATGGACTGTGTGGGTGCTGTTGGCGGTGCTGCTGTTGGCGTTGGTCGAAGTCGCCTTCGCCTGGTTCTGTAGCAAGGCCTGGTAGGAGTTTAGCCGCTCGCTTTCGGCGAGCGCGGACGGTGTTGGATCAAAACAAGATCGCGCTCGCCGAAAGCGAGCGGCTAAACGAAAAGCAAACTGGGGACCATCCCGACTATGAATTTTTTCACGCGAATCCTGGCGATTGACGTGCCGGAAAACACGACGTTTGTTTGGCCTCCCGATTTCAGCTTTCGCGGGCTGTCGACCGGTTGGGCGCTGTTCGTATTCGCGCTGGTTCTGCTCGGCTCGCTGGCGGTGGGCTTCTTTTATTTGCTCGAAAAAGGCACGCTTGGCATCATTCGGCGGGTGTTTCTGATTGGGCTGCGCATCTCCATTCTTTTCCTCTTGTTGTTCCTGATTCTGCGTCCGGTGATCGTGGCCGAGTTTGAGGGCAAACGCCCACGCGGCGTGGCGTTCGTGCTGGATGCCAGTCAAAGCATGGACCAGCGAGATCGCCGGCTGACGGACAGCGACAAGGCGCGCGTCGCCATTGCCATGGGCAAGCTGCCGCTCGATACCAAGATCGGGGAAAAAATATCTGGCATTCCTGGCGATCTCCCCAAAGACCCGTCCCGCCGTGACATCGTCAAGGCGATTCTTGAGCACAAAGACCTGGCGTTGACGACAAAGATCGAAAAAAAGCTCGGACCGTTGCGAGCCCATTTGTTCGCCACGGATTATCGCGGCATCGACGATGCGACCCGCGACACCAAGAAGCCGTGGGTGGAAAAGATCATCGCCGACTACGATTCTAAAGAGATGCGAGAACGGCTGGATATCAGCCGCACCGCCCTGGCTGATACGATCATGAAGTTGATGCAAACCAAAGAAAGCGACCTGCCCGGCGCAATCGTTGTCGTCACCGATGGGCAGGACAATGCCAGCAAGTACACGCTGCAAGAGGCCGCCGCCGAATGCGTCCGCGCAGGTGTTCCGCTCCACATTTATGGTGTCGGCAGCACGGAGGCGGGGCAGTTGAACCTTAAAGAGGTCGGCGTGCCCGATACGCTCTTCACCGAGGATACCGTTTCCGTTCCGCTCCGTTGGCGTGCCCAGGGTGTCAAAGTAGGCGATCTCGAGATCACCATGACGCTCGACGGTAAAAAGATCGCCGAGAAGAAACTCAGGCTCGCAGCTGGCGAGGATTTGCGCGACGCTCTCAACTTCGTCGTGCCCAAGGACCTCGACAAGCGCGAGAACCACGAAATCGTCACAACAATCCGTGTCAAAGGCCAAGACCTTGTCGATACGGTGAAGAACACCGTGCGTATCAACGAACAAAAGATCAAGATTCTCTACATCGAGCATTCGCCTCGCTGGGAGTACAAATTCCTCCAACCCGCGCTGTTGCGTGATCGCCGGGTCGAGGCTGAATTCATTCTCGTCAACGCGGTTCCCGAAGTGGCCAAGGGCGGCAAGCCGTTTCTGGCGGAGTTCCCGAAGACCAAGGAGAAGTTTTTTGAATCGATGTACAATCTCGTGATTATCGGCGATGTCGATGCCAATTATTTCACAAAGGATCAGCAGGAGTGGATCCGCGAGTTTGTGCAAAAGCGCGGCGGCTTGATCGTTTTGGCGGGCCGACAGAATATGCCGGCCACCTATGAAAACACGCCGTTGGCCGAGGTGCTTCCCGTCGAGTTCGCCAAGCAAAAGTTCGGTTTGGATTCGGAAACCCGCACGCAGGAATATATGCCGACCTTGAGCGAAGCCGGCCTACGCACCGATTGGCTGGCGCTGGGCGACACGCCCGAGGAGAACGCCGAGGTTTGGCAGAAGAAATTGATCGGGTTCCATTGGCAGTTCCCCATCACCAAGCTTCGGCCCGGTGCGACCTCGCTCATCATTAACCCGCGTGCCAAGATGGGCGATCAGGCCATGCCCGTACTCGCCACCCAATACTACGGCAAAGGCCAAGTCCTCTGGCTGGGCACCGACGAAACCTGGCGCTGGCGCTGGAATTATCAAGACAAATACTTCGTCCGCTTCTGGGGCCAACTCGTCTATCAAACCGGTTTGCCCAGCTTGCTCGGCGATGGCGCCAAACGCGCGAACATGGCCATGGACCGGTCGCAAACCGTGCTGGGCACGAATAGCAAAATCTTCGTCCGGTTGCTTGAAAAAGACTTCACCGGACGTAAGGACGATAGGGTCACTGCCGAACTCGAGTATATCGACGCCAAACCTGGCGAGGAGCGCAGACGCAAAATCGAGCTTCGGCGGCTTCCCGGCCCCAACGGCGAGTATGTCGCCTCGCTATTCAACGACCGCGCAGGGCGAATTCAGCTTAAGGTGATGAATCCCGAAGATAACGTATTCTCCTTCCGTGTCGATCTTCCCGCCAAGCATGAGTTGGAAGAATCAGGCCTCGCGGAGAAAACTCTCAGCGATGCGGCGGAACTGTCCGGCGGCAAGTTTTATCGCGAGGAGAACCTGCGAGAGATGAGCGAGAACCTGCAACTGAAAACTACCACCTTCCGCCGTCGGCAGGAGATTCTACTGTGGAATCCGCTGGCGATCCTGCTGTTCCTCGGCCTGATCACGACGGAGTGGATCGTACGGAAGTTCTCGGATTTGAGTTAGGTATGTACCGTAGACATCACGCGGGCGAAATTGGCGTTTTGTCCGAGCCTGAGCGCCAGCGAAGGGCAGCAAACGGCTCTTCGCTGACGCTCAGGCTCGGATTGTCAATCCTGGCCGCGCAGAGTATAGATTGCCAAGAATGCGTCCGCGCTCGCCAAAGGCGAGCGGCTAAACGAGATCGATAATATGGTTCCATCATCCATCACAAGCAATTTGGCCGGCCTACGGCGACGCGAACGGCTTTTGTCGCTCACTTGGGGCGTCGCCTGCTGGTTGACAATTGTCATCGGCGTTTTGTTCGTCTGCTGCTTCATCGATTGGCTCGTCGATCGCAATCAGGATACGCCGTTTTCGGTGCGGTTTGCGCTCTTCCTATTTCATGCAAGCTGTAGCTTGGCCGCTGCGGCGTGGTTCATCGTGCTGCCACAAATGCGCCGCATGTCCGACGACGCACTCGCGCTCATGGTCGAGGACAAAATGCGGAAGCTGGACCATCGGCTCATCAGTGCGGTGCAACTCAATAAACCCGACGCGAAACTCGGCGGCATGTCGCGCGAACTGGTCGGCGTCGTCACTAGGGAAGCGGAAACGCAAGCTAGCAGAATGTCGTTCGCATCGATCGCCGACCACGATCGGCTCAAACGAAGCGCCTTCGTGCTCGGCCCCGTACTCTTCGTCGCACTGATCCCGACATTGCTTTGGCCCTCGCTCATATTTACGCTCCTGGCCCGGCAGGCACTTGTGCCCATCGATGTCCCGCATTCGGTGACACTGGAAAATCAGTCGAAATCCCATTGGGCCTTGGGCGATGACGTCGAAATTCGATTTCTTGTGAACGGTAATTTTACAGACGACATGATCGGTACGCTCACAATCGGGGTCCATCGCTACGAACTTCGCCATGTGGAGAATTTCCAAGAGGGCGCGATTTTTAGCGCCAAGATTTCCGCCGGCGACATCAACGCCGACACGATTCAGTTCTCCGCTCGCTTGCGTGACGGCCGCACCAAACAGCCAAGCACGATGACCCTGATCGCCAGGCCGAGTCTCGCGCCGGGCCATCCGAAGGCCTGGCTGATCTATCCCGAATACTGCACGCCGCCGAACCAGTCGCGGTTCGAGAAGCAACAAAGTCGCGGCGATGTCGTCGGCATCCTCGGTTCCTCGGTGCGCGTCGAAGCCATGGCCATTAGATCCGTGAAGTCCGCGTGGATCGAATTGCTCGGCCCCGACCAGATTGATCTGAAACGCGTCGACACGGAGGTGCAGTTTACCGAAGTCGTAAAAGCCAAACGCCCGATGACCGTGAAAAGTGCGGAGGACGGTTCACACCTGTCCGAAACGTTTGAACTGATGGAAGGCCTGTCCGGCTATCGACTCATTCTCGAGGACCAACACGGATTCACGAACAACCCGGCCCCGCGCCGCAGTTTGCGCGTCGTGTCCGAGGAGCCGCCACAGGTCAACTTGTTGCGGGTGACGTTCGGCTCCGGCGCCGACTTCGATGTCGAGGGTTTGCCAGTCGTCATCGGCGGACGCATCCGTATCCCGTACAGTGCGACCGCCAGCTATGGTCTAGGCAGTGCGGAGATTCTTTATCGGGTGCTACCGAAACACGACAGCGAAAAGGAACCGGTCGCGGAGGAACCCTGGATCGTGTTGAAAATGACCAATTATCCCGGCGACGAAAATGACGACTTCTTCGATCCGAAAACTGGCGTGTTCCAAAATACCAAGTTTGACCAACAAATCGGATTCCATGCTGTACCTCAGCAATCGCTCGGCGATCTCGGCCGAACCATGGGCGGCGGGCGCTTTTTCCTTGAGACGAAGGGTTTGCTGGACCGCAAGACCGGACAAGCTCTGAAGCTGAAGTCAGGCGATCAGATCGAATACTGCGTCAAGGCCTACGCTATGCCACGCAAAGGCGTGGTGCCGTTCGGACTATCAGAAACACGTGTCAGCACTATGATGGACGCCAACGAGTTCCTGGCGTGGATTCAGCTAGTAGGGCGAGAGGACGAACGTGTCCGTCAGCTGGAATTCGATCAACGCCGAGTGTTTGAAAGAAAACAGTAACGCCGATTTTTCGCTTGCGGCCTAGCGATTGCCAGATCCCAGGCGATCTCAGAAAAAAGCCGAACTGATTCCGCGATACTTGTTGCCGCTATTCGGGTTAAATGGAGTTGACGCAATTTCGCCCGTTTCTGCTGCGTCCGAAACGCGAATTCGGGAAGCATGGGTAATCTGCGTCGACATCGTGTTTTTGTCCGCTATGATTATTTTCAGAAATCATGAGAAAAGTGAAGTTTTCTCTGGCGTCGGTCTTTCGGAACCGTTAGCATTCACTTGTTGAAAAGTCTATACAAAAAGAAGAGCATCGAGTCAGGTTGGCTCACTCAACTTTTTTGGGGGGGGATCCGCATGAAGTCCATCCACCGTCTGGGCCTAGTGTTGGCAGCGTTCGTTACGCTTACCTACTCGGCATTCGTCGCCGCCAATAACGAAGACCAAGTCCGCGATCAGCAGGAAAAGCAACGGCAAGTTCAGGCCGACACCGAGCAGGTCGTTCGCCGTATCAACACGATGCTACGCGTCATGCAGTTCTATAACGTTGAATCCCCCGAACAAAAAATCATGGAAGAGCTGCGTACCACACTCTCGAAGCTGAGCAAGCAAGAGATGAACGAGATCATCCGTCAGCTGGAGACGGCCGCGAACCCAGCTGGCGCGAAAGACGAAAAAGATCGCGAAAAGCTATCGGAGGCGGCCCTTGAGAAGGCCCACGAGAGCCATCGCAAAGTGCTCGATTCGCTGCACGAAATGGTCGGCCGATTCGACGCGGTCAAATCGCTCGATCAGGCCGCCGACCGTTTTGAAAAACTCGCCAAGACACAACTGGAACTTCACCTGCTGACGGGCCAATCGATACGAGATCTTGACGAATCGAGCAAGCCGGACACATCCGTAACCGTTCGCTTGCTCATTGCAAAACGCAATCGCGTTCAAGGCACCGAGATGAAGCGCCAAAGCGACAATCAGCACGACGTCGATCGCGACGTGACGATCCTCGTGAAGCAGGTTCAGCAGCTCGGAACGAAACTCATTGGCGAGCAGAAAGAACGCATCGCCACGATGGATAGGTTCATCGCCGAGGTCCGCCTGCACGACACCATCTTGGGCGCCGGTAAGGGACTGCGTGCTCTTGGCTACCCGGCTGATCGGCTTGAGAAATTCAAGCTCGCCAATGCCATGCAATGGTTGGCCGCCAATCAGTTGCAAGAAGTCGCTCGCATCCTGCGTGTTTCGGGGGACCGTATTGTCGCCCTGAAGGAAGCTCGCGAAAAGATCGAACAAGCGATTATCAAACAAGAGGACATCAAGCAAGAAGTTAAGGAACAACTTGAGAAAAAGGCCGAGGAAAAGAACCCAGCCGAACCCAAGCAAGCCCCGAAGACGGCCAAGGGCGACTTGACATTCCCCGACCTCACGCAACTTCCGAAGGTTAACCCGGTCGTTGTCACTGCGGCGGAAAAGAAAGTGGCCCAGGAGAAAGCCATTCAGGATGCCATGAACGCCGAAAAGAACGCCAAGTCGGCTGAGAAACAGGCGAAACTCGCATTCGATACCAAAGATACCGCGAATAATATCAAACCGCTTGCTCAGGATGTCGCCAAGACGCTCGAAAACGCCGAGAAGGCTATGGCGGCGGCCAAGGAGAATCTCCTCAAGAACGAACCGAAAAAAGCTGCCGAGCCGCAAGCCAAGGCGTCCAACGAATTGAAGGCAGCCCTGAAGGAAATCGACAAGCTGATCGCAGCGGAAGAAAAGGCCAAGATCGATCCGCTTGCCGCCGTTCAGAAGGCACTTGAGAAAATCGACAACATCATCAAAGAACAGACGAAGACGCAGCAAGACACCAAGGCGACCGTGGGCGAGAAGCAGAACCTAAAGGTTCCTGAAATCGCCGTGACTCAGAAGGAATTGGCGAAGAAGACCGAGGATGTGAAAAACATCCCCATTCCGAACCAGGCCAAAGTCGATCAGGCGATTGACAAAGCCACCAAGGCGATGGAATCGGCAGCGAAGAATTTGGACGACAAAAAATCGCCCGAAGCCGTAGCCAAGCAGGACATGGCACTCGAAGCATTGAAGGAAGCACGCAACGAGTTGGCGGAGAAGGTAGCGGAGATCGAGAAACGTCGGGAGGACATCGCCAATCTCGAACAGGCGGCGAAGAATCTCGCCGAACTCGCCAAGGCCGAAAAGAACGTCGCTCAGCAAGCCGAGAAGAACGCCGGGCAACCGAAGACCGACGCTGGTGACAACAAGAAGCTGGCCAAAGAACAGGGAGCATTGACGCCGAAAGCCAACGACATCGCCAAGGAAGTCGCCCAAGTTGCTCCGAAAGCTGCCGAGAAAATCGCGGAAAGCACCAAGAACATGCAGGCCGCCGAAAAGGGCCTAGAGAAGAACGCGCCAAAGGAAGGTGCTCAGCAAGCCAAGGAAGCCGGTGTGAAGCTTGATGAAGCCCAGAAACAATTGCAAAACGCCTTGGCCGACCTCAAGGGCAAAGAAGCCGCCGAGCAGATCGCCATGCAGAAGAATCCGGATCCGATGGCTGTCGCTCAGCAGTTGCAAAAGGCGATTGAGCAGGCCAAGCAAGCAGCCGAGGCCGCCAAGAAAGCAGATACGGCCAAGGGCGAGCCGATGAAGGGTGAACCCATGAAGGGCAACCCGATGGCACAGCAGGCCAAAGGCGACCTTGCCAAGCAACAAGCGGAAATCGCCAAACAGGCAGCGGAGGCAAAGCTACCCGAAGCCGCCCAGGCCGCCAAGAACGCCGCCGAAGCGATCAAACAAGGCGACATACCGAAGGCGCTCGAGAACCAGGCTATCGCTCTGAAACAGTTGCAAGAAGCGGCCAAAAACAATCCGATGCCCGCTGGCGACCCGATGAAGGGTGAACCGATGGCGAAGCAGGGCGAGGCCAAACCCGGCGAAGCCAAGCCCGGCGAACAACCCGCCCAGGCCAAAGAAAACATGGCCCAAGCCGGTGAAGCCAAACCGGCGGAGCCGATGGCCAAGGGCGAACCGATGCCCGGTCAGCCAATGAAGGGCGAACCGATGGCAGGCCAAGCCAAACCGGCCGAGCCGAAAGCCGGCGAGCAACCGATGGCGCAGGCGAAAGCGGCTGGCGAACCGAAAGCCGGTCAGCCGATGCCTGGTCAAAAGGGCGAACCAAAAGAGGGCATGGCCCAGGCGAAACCCGCCGGCGAACCGAAAGCCGGTCAACCGATGAAGGGCGAACCGATGGCGGGCCAGCCCAAACCAGGCCCAGCTCAGGCTGCCCAGGCCAAACAAGACATGCCGCCGATGCCCGACCAGGCCCAGGCCAAAGCCGCCGGCGAACCGATGCCGATGCCTGGCCAACCGATGGCCGGTGAAAAACCGATGGCTCAAGCCAAGGGCGAGGCGCCGATGGCTGGTGAAAAAGGCCAGGCCCAGGCCAAAGCCGGCGAAAAAGGCGAAGGCAAGGGTGAAGGTAAAGGCGAAGGCAAGGGTGAAGGAAAAGGTCAAGGTAAGGGCGAAGGTAAAGGTGAGGGTAAGGGTGAAGGCATGGGTATGGGCCAAGGCGAGCCCGGACCGATGCAGCTTGCTGAGCAGCAGCAGGCTTTGATAGCCGCCACCAAGGCCTTGCAAGAATCGCAGCAAGCCACCCAGGCCGCTCAAGCCGCATTGGCTCAGGCCCAAGCGCAAGCTCCGATGGCCATCCAGCCCCAATTGCAGCAGGCCCAACAGCAGTTGCAACAAGCTCAACAGCAGCTTCAGGAAGGTCAGCCCGGCCAAGCCGGTGAAGCCCAACAGCAAGCCGCCGAGAAGCTCGGCCAAGCTTTGGACACCCTGAACCAGGCCCTCGCACAGCAGGCCCAAGCCGGTGAGCCGATGCAAACCGCCAAGGCGGAAGGCGAAGGTAAAGGCGAAGGTAAAGGCGAGGGTAAAGGCGAAGGCAAGGGCGAAGGTAAAGGCGAGGGTAAAGGCGAAGGCAAGGGTGAAGGTAAAGGCGAGGGTAAAGGCGAAGGCAAGGGTGAAGGTAAAGGCGAAGGCAAGGGCCAAGGTAAGGGCGAAAAAATGGCTAAAGGCAACGAAAAGAACGAAGGTAAGGGCGAAGGCAACCGCATTGCCGACGGCAATGTCAGCAACAAAGCGTCCAAACTTAACGACGTCAACGGCGACGCCAACTTCCTGCACCTGCCCCCGCGCCAACGTGAATTGATCCGCCAAGCGATCAGCGGCAACCTCCCACCGGAGTACGCCAACCTGATTCAGCAATACTACATCAACATCGCACGCGGTCGGCCTGCCGGCAGCCCCGGCTCCGCACCGACTCCGCCCACCCCGCAACGCTAGTTTCTTCTACAGATACCCGCAGTTCCAAAGACTGCGGGTGTCTTTTTCTTTCCTCCATTTTTGATTCACAACAATGCGCCAAATATTCCTGGTTTGCTCGACGCTGTTTTTGTTCGCCAGCCCATCGCTCCATGCGCAAGAGAAACGCGTCGAGATGGATGAGGCCACCAAAAAGGCGACGGCCCGCGCCCTGGATTGGCTGAAGGACAAGCAGAACGCCGACGGTTCGTTTTCGGACGGTTCGTATGCTCACAACACCGCGATCACGGCCTACGTGATGCTCGCCTTCATGTCGCAGGGCCATCTGCCGAATCAGGGGCAATATGGCCCCGAAGTCGCCAAGGCGGGGCGTTTCCTCGTGGCGTCGCAGCGTGAAATCGACGGCTATCTCGTCGGTGCCCGCGGCGGCAATATGTACTGCCATGCGATGGCGACACTCGCCCTTGCCGAGCTTTACGGCCAAACCGGCGACGACACCCTCAAACCTGTCGTCAAGAAGGCAGCCGACCTCATCGTCCGCAGTCAAGCAGCGAACGGCGGCTGGCGCTATGAGCCACAACCGACCGGTGCCGACATCTCTGTCACAATCATGCAAGTGATGGCCCTGCGAGCCTCGAAAAACGCCGGCCTGCACGTGCCCGATACGACGATCAAAAAAGCGATCGCTTACATCAAAACATGCTATAACCCAAATTCAGGTGGATTCACTTACACACCCGGCGGCGGCTCGCCAGGATTCGCACGCACCGCAGCCGGCCTTTGCGTCCTCTTCCTCACAGGCGAATACGAAGCCAAAGAAATCTCTAAAGGCGTCGATTACCTCAAAAGGCAATTCGACAGCCCGACTCACTTTTACTATGGCCACTACTACGCCGCCCATGCGATGCATCAGGTCGGTGGCAAAGATTGGGAAGACTGGTACGGCCGACTCGTTCGCTACTTCGTCACCTCAAACAGTCAAAGCTCTGACGGCAGCTGGTCGACAACCAGTCGTCGCGAAGTCGGCCCGGTGTACCAAACGAGCATCGCGGTGATCTGCCTGTCGGTCCCCGCACACTACCTGCCGATTTTCCAACGCTAGGGAGGACCGTAGGGTGTGTCAATCGCCAGCGCCGACGCACCAAGCCCTTAAGCCCTCGCAAGCAATGGTGCGTCGGCGCTGGCGCTTGACACACCCTACATTATCCAGGATTTGAACGGGAGGGTTGACGCATGAAAACGATTACCGCCATCATACTAGCGATCCTGCTTTCGGCATTCGTCGCAGCGCCGATCGCATCCGCGTGTCCGATGTGCGCCGATGCGATCGCCAACGCCAACTCCTCCGCCAGCGAAGATGAGATCGACCACTTCCCCGCCGCCATGAACCAGAGCATCTACCTGATGCTGTCGGTTGCCTACACGACTTTTGGCGTAGTCGGCTTCATGATCTACCGCGGCGCAAATCGCAACGCCGAATTCCTTGTCGCCAATTCGCAAGCTTCCTGATCGGGCTTGACGCGGCTTTGGCGATATGCCACAGTGCAGCTTCCTATTTCAGGAGGCTTGCATGCACTATCGAATACTCATTCTCATCGCACTCTGTCTGGCATTCTTTCCCGTGGTGGCTCGGAGCAACATGCCACCGGTTAATGTTCCACCGCCAGTGCGGGGTAACGACAAAAAGCCTGCCACTCGAGTCTTGCGCGTCGATGCCAATGTAACGATTATCCTCACCTATTCCGTGCCGGGGGAAGCACCGCACGATCGAGCAAGGCTGTTCATTCCCAAGCGGATCGCGGATGCGCAGGCGTTGAACGGGGCCGTCCGTCCTGAACGCGCGATGTCGGCGCATCCGACCTGGATCAGCGGCCTCGCACTATCGGCAGCATTCGTCACCGGCGGCTTTTGGCTCGTCGGTCGTCCGAAGAGCAGCGGAGCGAAGTTGCTGGTATCGCTGCTCGTCACGACTACTGTCCTGATTACGATTGGGCAATCCGATCTTCTGGGCGACATTCCGTCGCCGTGGTGGATGAAACGACAGCCGCGTCCAATTCCCCAATGGAATATGCCAGGTCCACATCCCCTTGCTCCGCCTGCACCGCTCGCGCCGCCTAATGTGCCGATTATCGTTGAAGGCAATCGCATTCAGATCGGCGTCGATGTCGTCATTCTCGCGGACGGGGACCACATGGAACTGGTGCTGCCGAAGTCACTCATGCCGGCTGGCGGGTTGAAGCAAGTCGGCAAACCTGGAATATAGGACACACGGGAACCAGCCGATCCTGCTTGGTTACCGTAGACATCACGCTCCGCGTGATGGGGTATTGGTTGCCGTCTTCTTCACGCATCGTTTGTTTGTGTCCCGCATGCATCACGCGGAGCGTGATGCCTACGGTAAAATAGGTTCATCAGATGTCCACCTCCGCCTTCGACATCGTTGTCGCACCTCGCATTGGGCGAACCGGCCACCCGCTTTTCGGCGTCTGCGCCCTCGGCCTGGTCGCCACGGCCGCCCTGGTCGCGGGCTGGTTGCCGATCGCGTTTTCCATCGTCACCGTCTTCCTCTTCGCAGGTCCGCACAATTGGGTCGAGGCACGCTATTTCCTCTCGCGGCTGCCGGCTCGTTGGGGGCGGTTGCAGGGCTTTTTCCTTGTCGGCTTCATCGGCGTCGTCGGGCTCACGGCGGGCTTCGCTGGTCTGTCGTATCTATCCGACGTATTCGGTGACCATTGGCTGAGCGGCCTCGCGGGCTGGAACACGCTGCTGGCGTTGTGGATCGCGTCGCTCGTGCATCTTCGCAGCCGACAGAATCCACGCCGCGATTGGTTGTGGATTTGGCCCGTCACGTTCTTCCTCATCGCACTGACTTGGCTAACGCCGATGCTGTGGAGCCTGGGCCTGGTCTACTTGCATCCGCTGATCGCGTTGTGGATTCTCGACCGCGAGATTCGCCGCACGAGGCCGGAGTATCGTCGGCTCTATCACGTGTGCGTGTTGGCCGTGCCGATCTGTTTGGCGGTGCTGTGGTGGAAGCTGGCCGGCGCTCTCGATCTTGAAGGCGACGATCTCTTACGGCGGATCACGCATCACGCCGGCGCGGGCTTGCTCGACGGCGTCTCGTCACATCTTCTGGTGGCGACGCATACGTTTCTCGAAGCCGTCCACTACGGTGTTTGGCTTCTCGCGATTCCCTGGCTCGGCACTCGCACCAACCTCTGGAGCGTCCCGCGCATGCCGCTCGGCCGACGCTCGCTGACATGGACGCGCGGGCTGCAAGTTTTCCTCGCGCTCAGTGCCTGCGTCGTGATCGGCCTGTGGCTCTGTTTCCATGCCAACTACCCGATCACGCGCGACATCTACTTCATGTTGGCAATGGTCCACGTCCTGGCCGAGGCGCCGTTTCTTCTGCGAGCATTGTGATGGACGACCTCAAGGCACTGCTGCTGAACCCGTGGACCTTCCTGCCGATCGGTTACGTCTTCACCATCCTGATCGAAACGCCGATCCTGTGCGTTGGCCTATCCAGCGAACACACGATGTGGCGGCGCGTGCAGGCGGGGTGCTGGCTGACGGCGTGCACGTATCCGATCGTGGTACTGGTGCTGCCGGTGGCGGTTCGCGATTACGGCATCTATCTCGCGTTTGCTGAGACGTTCGCGCCTCTGGCGGAGTGCGTGTTGTTCTGGGTTGCATTTGCGCCGCTCAAGCAACCGATGCGTGACATGCCGGCGATTGTGCTTGCGAACCTGGCGTCATTCGGGATCGGGATGCAATACGCGATGGGGTTGATAGGATAGCGTCAGTTCAGCAATTTACGATTGCCGCTTGCGGCTTAGCGCTCGGATAATCCCACGAGAGCGCCAAGCCGCAAGCGGCAAATTGAAAGGAGCCCATTCGATGCTTTACCCAAGCCGATTCCGATCGTTGATGTTGGTCGTCGTTCTCACCATGAGCCGGGCCACGGTGTTTGCCGACGGCGATTATCAGTTTCGCGTCGAATCGAATCTGCGTGCCGGCGTGGCGAAGGTCGATATCACGCCGCCGCCGGATACGCCCGTCGTCGGTCATGTGAGGCCGACGAACGGCGTGCGCGACCCGATTCGTGCCGGCGTTCTGCTGCTCGACAATGGCGACACGCGGGCGGCGATTGTCACTCTCGATCTCATCAACACGCCAAGCGACATGGTCAACCAACTACGCGAAGCGATTGCCGACCGGACCAAGACACCGGTGAAGAACATCATGATCTCGGCCTCGCACAATCACTCCGGGCCGGGCTGGTCGAGCGAGTCCGCCTGGAGCCGACAGATGGTCGTCAAGATCACCGCCGCGGCAGGCGACGCCCTCAAGCAGCTGCGGCCGGTGACGATCGGCTATGGCGAGGACCGCATCGACTTCAACATCAATCGCCGCAAGGTCGTCGATGGCCGCGCGCTGGTTCGGCTCAATCCCGACGGGCCATGCGATCATCGCGTCAAGGTGTTGCGTTTCGACGATGGCAAGTCGCTCGAGCCGATGGGCGTCCTCATGCACGCCGTCTGTCATCCGTGCGTCTTCACCTGGGGCGACAGGTTGACGCCGCCGTTTCCCAAGGGGTTTCCGAAAATCAGTGCTGACTTCCCCGGCGAGGCCCAGACTTTCGTCGAGAAGATTTATGGCCTCAAAACGCATGCGATGTTCTTGCAGGGCTGCTGCGGCGATATCCGCCCGAACCTGCCCGGCGTGCCGTACCGTTGCGGCGACGAGGCGGACATCAAGTGGACGGGCCGAAGCCTGGGCTGTGCGGTTGTGCGGGCCGTCGATCGCAGCGTTGTGCGCGAGGAACTGGCGAAGCGGAAGACGATCTATCCGTTGCGCTGTGCGTCGAGCGTGATCGAGTTGCCGGGCAAGAAGGGCAAGCTTGCGTGCGAGATGCAAGCGATGCGCGTCGGCGATTTTCTGCTGCTAACGATTCCCGGCGAGCCGATGGTGGAGTACGGCTTCAAGATCGAGAAGGCGATCGCCGACCGGGCGATCCCGATCGTCGTCGGTTACGCCAACGGCCATCTCGGTTACATCTGCACGGCGGAATCGTACAAGTTCGGCGGCTACGAGCCGAACAGCTCGCCGCTACTGCCGGAAGCCGAGCCGATGATTCTCGCGGAGCTTGGCCGATTGGCGGATCGAGTTCTTGCGGATGTGTTTGAGTCATTGAAACCGGGTGCGAAGTAAAACTCGCAGCTCTTCCGTTGAAAGGATCGATTCGCATGTTAGGCGTTATCCGTTGCCTCGGCACTTTGGCGCTCTTTGGTGTTTTCGTGCCACTGGTCCACGCCCAGGCCGCGAGAGCGATCGGCGTGCAGGGAGCCATCGGCTGCCTGAAAAATCCGAAGAAAATCGAGCGATTGGAAATCAAGAAGCCCGGTGTGTACGAGAATTATCTCGTAGACGGCAATTGGGGCGTCGGCAATCGCGTTAAAATCACGGCTGACAATGTCATCCTACGCAACTGCGAAATCTTCAATTGCGGCGGCAATGGCGTCGGCGTCTTCGCCAAAAACATCACCATCGAAAACTGCAAGATTCACCACTGCCTCAAAGGAACATTCACGCAACAGGACGACGCCCACGGCATTACCGGCGCCTGGACGAACATCACCATCCGCAACTGCGAAATCTCCCACGTCTCCGGCGACGCGGTCCAATTCGATCCCGATCGCAAGTTCACCGGCAAAGTCGTCATCGAGAATTGCACCTTTTGGACCGGCCCCCTCAATGAGGACCGCGCCGGCTTCAAGAAAAGCGAACGCCCCGGCGAGAACGGCATCGACACCAAAACCCAGGCCAAGGGCGAACGCTGCGAACTGATCGTACGAAATTGCTACTTTCACGGCTGGAATCAACCAGGCCAAATCGGCAACATGGCGGCCCTGAACCTCAAGGAGAACGTCCACTGCAAGATTGAGAACTGCGTGCTGCGCGACAACGAGATCGCTTTTCGCGTGCGCGGCCCAGGCAAACGCGGCGGCGCTCATGTCGATATCAAAAACTGCGCGATCTACGATTCCGCCGTCGGCGTGCGTGTTGAAGACAAGGCCGAGAACCTCAAGATCGACAAGCTCGGATTCGGCCCCGGCGTGTCGCGCAAGTTTCACATCGTCAAGAACACGCCTGGGAAAGGATTTGAAAACAAAGACGAGTTCACCGCGCCCAACTTGGACAGCGTTCTCAAGATGGGAGTATCGTTCAAACGATAGAAAATGTCGCATTTTCAGGCGAATCAAGATGGGGTGCACGACAGCACTTGCAGTAAGCCAAGACCAACTACGGATAACACCGATCGCACGGATGAGTAAAAAGTCTCGTGATTTTTTTCTCATCCGCGTAATTCGTGTTATCCGTGGTTTATTTCTTACAAGTGCGGTACGGCATCCGTTCGGCCTCTCCCGAACGGTCGCTGTGCGGAAAGGCGTCGAACCCCAACCGCTGCGTTCGAATCGGGCGATTATTATTTCGCCGTGCCGATGCGCCATAGGTGGTTCTTCGTGCGGATGAACAGGCTGCCCGAAGCGGCGGCGGGCGATGCCATGATATCCTCGTCGATGTCCACGCGCGACACCACGTCGAGTTTGCGGTCGGCACGCACGATGATCGCTTTGCCTTCCTTGCTGAAAAAATAGACGTTGCCGTTGGCGACGAGCGGCGTGGCGCGGAAGGCGTTGCCGAGACGTTCCTTCCAGAGTTCCGTGCCGTTCTTGGCATCGACGCAGATGGCGGTGCCTTGATTATTGGCGAGGAAGACCAGACCGTTGACGAACACCGGGCAGGCGGCGTCGGGCGTGGCGCCGGTGAATTTCCAGAGCACGTTGGTCTTGGTCGTGTCATCCTTTCCGCCAGCTCTGATTGCGAAGAGCGGACCTTTCATGCCCTGAACGGCATACACGATATCACCGACGAGCGTCTGACCGGAGATGACGCGATTCCCCGTGAACGGCTTACACTCCCAGAGCCGTTTGCCGGTCGCGGCATCGTAGCCGTCAAGCACGTTACCGCCGAAGACGACGAGTTCGGCTTGGCCGTCGTTGTTGATGATGATGGACGGCGTCGTGTAGGAGTCAGCCGGTTCGCCTTTGGCGCCGGTGGTGCGTTCGGCATGCCAGACTTGCTTGCCAGTGAGTTTGTCTTGCGCGATGACGTAGCTTTTGCCATCGCCCTTTGGGTCTTGCATGCAGACGGAGACCAACAGATCGCCGTGGAGGATGGGCGAGTTGGCGCGCCCCCACCAGATGGAATAGAAGCCGTGTTTCTTGGCGAGATTTTCCTGCCAAACTTTCTCGCCGGCGAAGGTGTAACAAGCGAGTTCGCCGTTGCCAAAATGCGCCCATACATGTTTGCCGTCGGTAATGGGCGATGGGCTGGCCATGTTGTGTTCATCGTGATAGCGGTTTTCGCCGACGGGGCCTTTGCGGCGAGGTTCGCCCGTGCCGACTTCGCGCTGCCATTCAATTTTTCCGGTGCGTGAATCGATGCGCAAGAGCAGCAGTTGCTTGTCGTTGACTTGGGTCGTAACAAAGACGGCTTGGCGCCAGATCGCCGGCGTGGACGTGCCCCACCCCGGCAGCGGCGTCTTCCAGGCGACGTTCTCGGTTTTGCTCCACTTGATAGGCAGCTGGCCGTAGGCGACGCTGTCATTGCTGTTGCCACGCCATTGAGGCCAAACTTCGAGCGATGTGTCTTTGCCCGTGCCAGCTTGACCGAGCGTGAGAAGTAGCGAAAGTGCGATCAGATTCATCGAACAAGCTCCCAACTAAAATTCGGGTGAAACTCGAAAATCGATTCAAATACCGCCCAAGGCTGCATTTGTCTGATCAGAGCCTGAGCGCCAGCGAAGGGCAAACGCGACCCTTCGCTGGCGCTCAGGCTCTGAAAATACGCAATGTCACCCGCGTGCGGTATAGATTGTTGTATTGTGTTTGGCCGCGACGCGCCAGCGGAGCGCGGAGCAGACCATGTAATCATCGATCACATGTCGTCAGACGATTCAGGGAATTTGATTCGGTCGTAGATGTCAGCCAAATTCAGCGTGCAAGAAATGGATGCGAAGGTAGTCGCTTCGGTCAGGCCAATCGCCTCGTGCATATCCCAACTGCCGGCGGCATTTCGGTGGAAATGCTCGACTAGCGGCTTGTCTTGCGTGACCAAGACATAATCTCGAAGCGATGGATTCCAGGTTCGATAGCGTTGGAACTTTTCGCCGCGGTCAAAAGCTTCGGTCGATTTTGACAACACCTCCACGATGGCCGTCGGGTTCATAATGATGTCCCCCTGGTCGTCAAAATACTCCGGTTCGCCGCAAACGACGAGAATATCGGGATAGGAGAACATCCCACTCACGCTGCGCAGCGAAACGAGGCCGAGACCGCTGCGAACTTTGGTGTCTTTGGTGACGGCGAAACAAGGCGTGCCTTTCAACTGGATATTTAGCTGCGTGCCAATGTTGAGCGAAATAATACCATGAGGCAATTTCTCTCCCGCCATCTCCACGATATCGCCGTCGAGCGGGATGACCAAACCGTCAAGATAGAGATGACGATGAAGGCTTACACGTTCCGTGGCCAAATATTGTTCGACGGTCAATTTGGGGCGAGGCACAGGAGAACGGACCGATGCAGTGCTCATGGCATATCTCCGAAACGATGTTCACGATATTGTATCCCGCACGCGGCTGGAATTGTCGCATCGGTGGCACAGGCATTCCTGTCTGTGCAAACCCCAAACACAGACAGGAATGTCTGTGCCACCGTTCAATAAATCGGACAAGTCTAGCCGTTCAAGGTGTATCATCGGTGACGAATTCTTACCGCCGGCGAATCTCCGCCTTCGTGAACGCTGGCGCCACACTCTCGTATGACCGCCGCGCCGCTGCCAGGGCGTCATAGCCCTTCTGATTCTGCACATGTCCGCTTACCTCCACGCAGACGCAGCCCGAATATCCCGCGGCACGGATGGCACGCAGCAACACGATGTAGTCCACACCCGCATCGCCCGGCAACGCAAAGACGGATCGGCCATTCTCGATGCGTGTATCCTTGATATGCACGAAACGCGTGTGCGGGATCAGCGTCTTCACTGTGTCGGCGATGGTCAGGTCGCGATGCTGAAAATGGCTGTAGTCATACGCCAACTTGATCCACGGGCTTTTCACCTGGTCCATCAGCCAAATCGCTTGCTCGGGAAGATTCATCGCGCCGAAGCGGTGCGGCTTGACGGCGATCATGCTCTTGTGTCGTTCCGCGATGCGAGCCCACGCTCCAACCCGATCGGCGAACTGGCGACGCAGCTTGTCCCACTGGCCGACAGCGCCACCGAGGATCGTCTCGAGCACCGGCGCGGCATCAGGCGAAAGGTCGCGACCCAGTTCCAGCGCTGCTTCCAATCGCGGCAGATTATCGCGATGCGACTGCTCGTTGCCTGCCAACGGCAGATTATCCATCAACGCCGGCAGTCTGAGCCGAAGCGTGCGCAGACGCTCGCGCACACGCCGGCGTTCGTCCTTGCCCAGACGTTTCGGTTCGGCAGGATAGCCCGGCATCAACGCCAGTTCGACGGCATCGTACCCGATCTTCGCGCATGCTTCGAGACCGGCATCGAGCGTGAGATTGCGCATGCCGTACAGGCTGTACCCGAACGGGAGGGCCGGGGCCTTGCCCTGGGCCGTCGCTCGCTGGGTTAGCAAGATTGAGCCGATGGTGGCGCTTTTCAGAAACATTCGGCGAGACATCGACATGACGTGGCCCCTCAATTTGCAATGGCAGGCGAATTCGTTGTAGATATAGTGTATGCTTCAACGCGAATGCTTGCCGCTAACCGCTTGCGGTTTAGCGTTCGCATGGTGCCGCGCGAGCGCTAAACGATACACGAAATCGAAACCACCTTTGGAATCACTATGCACGAACCATCGTTTGAATTCCTCAATCAACTTCTGCTCACGCCCAGTCCCTCGGGCTATGAGCAGCGCATCCAGGAAGTCGTCCGCGCCTGGGCCAGGCAGTACGCCGACGAGGTTCGCACGGATTTGCATGGCAACGTCATCGCTGCTCTAAATCCGACGGGTTCGCCGCGGATCATGTTGGCCGGGCATTGCGATCAACTCGCGTTGATGGTCCAGCATATCGACTCCGAGGGATTCCTCTACGTGCAGCCGATGGGCGGGTGGGACATGCAGATTCTGCTTGGCCAACGCCTGACGGTGTGGACGAAGACCGGGCCGGTTGTTGCCGTCGTATCACGCAAGGCGCCGCACGTTCTCACGACGGAGGAGCGGAAGAAAGTTCCCGAGTTCATCGACATCTGGGTCGATATCGGAGCCAAGGACCGCGCCGAGGCAGAATCGCTCGTCGCGCTCGGCGATACCATTACGGCGGCGTTATCAACGCAGGCCATGCGGAACGAGCTGTTCACGTCGCCTGGCCTGGACGACAAAGTCGGCGTCTGGACCGTCATGGAGACATTGCGATTGCTCAAGGGCAAACCATTGCAGGCGGCGATCTTTTGCGTCTCCACCGTGCAAGAGGAGATCGGCCTACGCGGCGCCGCCACCAGTGCTTACGGGATTCATCCGACCGTTGGCATCGCCGTCGATGTCTGCCATGCAACCGACACGCCAGGCAACGAAAAGAAGCAGTTCGGCGAGACCAAGCTCAACGCCGGCCCGGTCGTCTTCCGCGGGCCGAACATCAACCCACACGTACACGAACGCCTGGTCGCAGCGGCAAAGACGCAAAGCATCACGATCCAGCCGCGCGGCGTGCCGAAAGCGACCGGCACTGACGCCAACGCCATGCAGATGGCGCGCGACGGCGTGGCGGCGGGGCTCGTCAGCATCCCCAATCGCTACATGCATAGCCCGGTTGAAGTCGTCAGCCTGAAGGACCTCGACGCCGCCGCCAAACTCCTCGCGGAGTTCTGCACGAGCGTCACAACCGAGATGAGCTGGATTCCGTGAACGTGGATCGACGGGGATGTAAATCGCGTCAGAGTCACGCACGAAGTAAGTGGTTTGAACTCGCCGCCAGTCGCTACACCTTGAACGGCTAATGATCCGACCAGCTTGATTTGACAGGTGGGGCCAGGCATTCCTGCCTGGCCAGTTCGCACCACTAGGCCTGCCCAATTTATTGCACGGTGGCAAAGACATTCCTGTCTATGCTTGGGGTTTACACAGACAGGAATGTCTGTGCCACCGATGCGACAATTCAAACCGCGTGCAGTATTCGGACCACTTACTTCGTGCGTGGCTCTGACCATCATTACCCATTCGCGGAAATTTACGTCATCAACGGTATCCAAAATATTGGCATCTCGAAAATCTCTGGCGAGGCATGAATCAAGTATCGAAAAAGCCGCAAGATTTTTCGTGCGGAACCTTGCAATTTATTTGTGAGATGATTATGATGACAACGTCCCGCTGATTGATGCCACGGTGACTGGGCGACGCCGAGGTGTTCGACAGCGGGGCATTTTTTTTTGCGCCTACACTTTTCTATTCCATGCCATCCCAAGACAAACTCGTGTTGCTGGAAACTGACGCGCCGGACAATCCGTTTGCGTTGTTTTCACAGTGGTATCTCGCTGCCGAGGCAGCCGAACTGCCGGAACCGTCGGCCATGACGCTGTGCACCGCATCGCACGATGGCTTTCCGCACGGCCGCATGGTGCTGTTGCGCGGGTTCGACGAGCGTGGCTTCAATTTCTACACAAATTACCAAAGCCTCAAAGCCGAACAGATAGCCGCCAATCCACGGGCAGCGTTGGTCTTTTTCTGGGCACCGCTGATGCGGCAGGTTCGGATCGAAGGTCAAGTCGAAGTGTTGACTGCCGAGGAATCCGACGCCTATTTCAAAACGAGACCACGCGGACATCGGCTCGGTGCACATGCCTCGCCGCAGAGCCAGGTAATCGCGGATCGATCCATTCTGGAAGACCGCCTCGACGAAGTGACAAAACGATTCGCCGACACGGAAGATGTGCCGCGACCGAGCCATTGGGGCGGATATCGCGTCATGCCGCTGAGGTTCGAGTTTTGGCAAGGCCGCGAAAATCGATTGCACGACCGCCTGCGTTACACCCACGCCGGCATAGGTTGGCTGCGCGAACGCTTGGCACCGTGAGGTAACGAGCGCCGGAATCGGCTGGCAAATTACTGTCACTCGACAAACCGAGAACTGGACTTGACGAGAATTGAAAATCGCGTTATCGCTCAAAAACTGCGAAGGATATCTTCTACCCACTCGGCGTGGATTGACGTTAAGGAGATGGAGCATGCTCGTGAAAAAAACACTTTGGTCGCTCATTGCGGCGACGGTTCTGATGAACACGGGTTGCTGCCGAATGTGGGAGCGATGGTGCGACCGCCCGCATGCTTTTCACGGTGGTGGATCGCCGAATCACTGCCAGCCGCAGCAATGCACGCCCGTGCCCCAGCAATACGTCTGCCCACCGGGGTCGTATTATTCGCCGCAATCGGGCGTAGCGACGATTCCGCCGGCGCCGGGTTCTGCCGGATGGCAGCGGCCTGGGTGCCCGTAATCCTGTAGGATGTGTCAAGGCGGCGCGAACGCTACCGGATACCCGCAGAGCGCGAATCGCCGAATAATTGCTTCTCCGCGCGGGTATCCTTCGAGGTCGCCTGCACATGTTTCCCATCGTCAGTATTCGCATCATTTTCCGCGCCCTTTCCAAATGGAGCGAAAACGGCGGCATGCGCATGGGCGCCGCGCTTGCCTATTACGCCCTTTTCTCCGTCGCGCCGCTGATGCTAATCGTCGTACACGCCACTGGCGCGGTTTTTGGCGAAGATGCGGCGAAAGGCCAGGTCCGTGAGCACCTCCATTCGATTATGGGAAAGGAAGTCGCCAAGGATGTCGCCGGCGAGTTCGAGAAGTTCGCGACCAAAGCCGCCAAACCCGCCGACACGTTCTGGACGCCGACGATCAGCGCTTTGTTTCTGCTCATAGGCGCGCTCGGCGCGTTTCTACATATCCGCGGCGCGTTGTGTTCCATATGGAAACTCGATCCACCCAAAGGCAACACCTGGCTTGGGTTTGTCTGGGACTACGTCCTCTCGCTGATGATGGTGTTTGCGACGGCAACGATGATCTTCATCTCGCTTGCCTTTGGTCTTGTCGTTCCTGCGTTGCAACGGACGATCGAGCAGAGCAGCATCGACCAGGAATATTGGCACTGGTTCGAGGTCGGCTGGTCGTTCGCCTTCCTGACGCTTTTCTTCGCGGCATCGTACCGCGTTTTATCGGGCGGGCGCATTTCGTGGGGCTATGTCGTCTACGGTTCGGTTATTGCCGCGGTCATGTTTACGGTGGGCAAAACGCTGCTCAGCCACTACATCGTCTATAGCGGAACGGCATCCATGTACGGCGCCGCGGGGTCGGTCGTCGTGTTTCTGATGTGGGTCTACTATTCGTCGCAGATACTCTTCCTTGGCGCCGAATTAATCCAGGCTCGCCGCACGCGATATGAATGGCTTAACGGCGAAACGACGCCCGCTCCAAAATAACTAACCACAGAGGCACAGAGAACACAGAGAAAATGCGACGAATCAGGCGAAACTCGCTTCATTAGACAGTTCATGCGTTGTAACAGATGAACCTAATCCCTCGTATTTTCTCTGTGTTCTCTGTGCCTCTGTGGTTCAATTGGCTGACGGAACAAACTGGAGACTCACACCATGCCAAAGCGGTTGCACGGCGTCTTGCCGATCGTTCATACACCCTTTACGGAATCGGGTGAGATTGACGTCGCCACGCTGCAACGCGAAATCGACTGGGCCTATGCGCAGGGCGCCGATGGCCTGGGCACAGGCATGGTTTCGGAATTGCTTCGGCTCACGTTTGACGAGCGGATCGTACTGACGCATCACATCGCTGAGATGAGTGCGGGCCGCGGCGCGGTGTTCGCCGGCGTCGGCGCGGAGAGCACCAAGCAAGCGCTCATCTACGCCAAGACCGCCGAAAAGGCCGGCTGTGATGCGGTGATGGCCGTCCCCCCGGTGATGACGGGATTGCCCGAGCAACAGATCATCGATTATTTCTGCACGCTTGCCGACGGCATCAGCCTGCCGGTGATCGTGCAGGATGCTTCGGGCTACGTCGGCAAAGCGATTCCGCTGCAAGTTTACGTGCAACTTCTCGAACGCTATGGCCCGGAGAAGATCGTCTTCAAGCCTGAAGCGTCGCCGATCGGCCCGAATCTGTCGGCTTTGCGCGACGCCACCGGCGGACGAGCACGCATCTTTGAAGGCTCCGGCGGCATCCTCCTCGTTGACAGTTTTCGCCGAGGTATCGCCGGCACGATGCCCGGCATGGAACTGCTCGACGGCATCGTCGCGCTCTGGTGTGCACTCCAGCGTGGCGATGACGAGGCAGTCTATCGCATCTATTATCCGATCTGCGCCATCGTCGCCTTGCAGCTGCAAGCGGGACTCGACGGCTTCCTCGCCATCGAAAAAGATCTGCTCGTCAAACGCGGCATCTTTCCCTCGGACCGGCGACGCAAGCCGTATGCGTGGGACCTCGATGCCGAGACCGCTGCGGAAGTCGACCGGCTGTTCGCGCAGTTGCAGCGGGCAATCAGGAATTGAGGACAAAAAAACTAACCACAGAGGCACAGAGGACACAGAGGAAATGCAAAGAAAGGGTGGATTTTCGTAGTTCGATTTCCTTCACAGGATTTGTATTTCCTCTGTGTCCTCTGTGCCTCTGTGGTTCAATTGATTTTCTTGATACCTGGGCTGACTTCTTAATGCGTTATTTCGTGTTGGCTTCACTGTGCCTGGTCGCCGTTATTGCCTATGTGCAACGGCTCGGGGTGCAGTCGGCCAATACGCCGATCGAGCGCGACTTCCAGATCAACACCGCGCAATTCGGCACGCTGGGCACGATGTGGCTGATCGGTTACGCCATCATGCAGATTCCGAGCGGCTGGTTGGCGGATCGCATCGGCAGCCGAACCGCGCTGACGATCTACGCCATCGTTTGGTCGGTGATCGCCGGATCGATCGGGCTGTGCACGTCGTTCGAGGCGTTGCTGGTTGTCTGGTTCGCGATGGGCATGGCTCTGGCGGGTGTTTTTCCGTGTGCCGCCAAGTCGATCGGCTCCTGGTTTCCGGATACCGAGAAGGCGATGGCCTCGGGATTGCTTGGCAGTTTCACGATGCTCGGCACAGCGGCGGCGAGCCTCATCACCTCGCGATTGTTGACCCAAGCGCAATGGTCCTGGCAGGCGATCTATGTCGCCTACGGCCTTGCCGGCGTCGTCTGGGCGATCGCCTACTTCGCGTTTGTACCTGAGCGCCACGGCGCGCTGTCAATCGCTCCGCCGATGACCGGCGCTGATTGGCGTCGGTTTGTCTCCAGCGTGCCGCTTAGGTTTCTCTGTGGGCAGCAGTTCTTTCGTGCCGGGGCGATGATATTTTTCATTAACTGGTTCCCGAAATTTCTGAAGGAATCGCGCGAATTCAGTGAGACCGACGCTGGCTCCTACGCTGCCATCGTCAACATCTGTGCGCTCGTCGGCGGTATCCTTGGCGGGTTCTTTTCGGATTGGCTGCTGCGCCGCACGGGCTGGCGGCGCTTGAGTCGCCAGGGTCTCGCCGTCGTCGGCATGAGCGCTTGTGCGATCCTCGTGATGCTCACGCTCTTGCCGATCGGCGATCGCGTCACCATCGTAATCTTCAGCCTCGGCGCGTTCATCGCCACGTTCGGCGGCGTGTCGGGCTATACTGTCGCCATCGAATTTGGCGGCACGCGCACGGCCACGGTGTTTAGCATCATGAACATGTGCGGCAACTTCGGGGCGGCCATCGTCAATCAGGCCGTCGGCGAACTGAAAGAAGCAACCGGAAGTTGGAACGCCGCGATCTGGGCCATCGCCGCGGTCTGCATCATCGACGCCGTCTGCTGGGCGCTGCTCAACCCAAAGGAGCCGTTGTTTCCGCCGGATAGTGCGGCTCGTTAGCCGGATGCGCACGTTTTGAAGTTGCGCGTTTATTGAGTCGAGGAGATAAGCAACATCGCTGCATTTGCTTGAAATACAATGAGGAATTAAGAATGAGGAATTGAATTCAATTCATTCGCGTCCATCGATTCGCTTGCATTCATTCTTAATTCCTCATTCCTCGTTCTTAATTCCTCATTGCATTTGGGCGCTAGACGAAAATCGCAACTTCAAAACTTGTGCGTTCGGCTAACGGGAATCGATTCGGATTTTGTTTTTGAGCTTGGGATTTGTTTCGTATTTGCGATTTCGATTTTGTGATTTGGAGTCTTAATGTTGCACCACGATACTCCGCAGACGCGTTGCACAGTTGGCGTCGCACGCATCGACATCACGCCGCCCGTCGGCATCTATCATCGCATGTGGGGGGCGGCGTCGCACGATCGCGCGACTGGCGTGCACAAGCCGTTGCTCGCAACCGCAGTCTGGATGCAGCCTACCTCCGGCGATGCGGCGCGGGCGCAGGTGGTCATCGGCATGGACCACTGCGTCGTGGACACCGCCGACATGGCCCGCCTGCGCGACGCCGTCGCCAAGGCAGCTTCGCTCAACTCGGCCAACGTCGTCATCACCCTCTCGCACACGCATGGCTCCGGGTGGATGTCGCGCTCGCGGGCCCACTTCCCCGGCGGCGATCTCATCGCGCCGTATCTCGACGAAGTCGAACGCAAGCTCGGTCAACTCGCTCAGCAAGCGCGCCAGTCGGCGGTGCCCGCGAGCATCGTTTATGGCCAGGGCCACTGCGACTTGGCCGCCCATCGCGATCTGTGGGATGAAAAGAACAAGCAGTTCGTCTGCGGCTTCAATCCCACGGGTGAGGCCGACGATACCGTCATGGTCGGACGCATCACCGCCGCCGATGGCAAGGTCCTCGGCACGCTCGTCAACTACGCCTGCCATCCGACGACATTGGCATGGGACAACACCGCGATCAGCCCCGATTTCGTCGGCGCGATGCGTGAGACGATCGAAGCCGCGACGCACGCACCGTGCCTGTTCCTGCAAGGCGCGTCCGGCGATCTCGGCCCACGCGAAGGCTTCGTCGGCGACTGGAACGTAGCCGACCGCAACGGTCGCCAGCTGGGCTACGCGGCCTTATCGGCGCTTGAAGCATTGCCCAAACCGGGCACACGATTCGTCTATGCCGGTCCGGTCGTGTCGGGCACGACGATCGGCACGTGGAAGCACATTGCGCTCGAACCGGCAGCGGCGCTTGCGAAAGAGGCATGGTCGGTCAAGCGCTTCACCGTCGAGTTGCCCTATCGGCACGATCTGCCGACGTTGGACGAAACGAAGGCAGCCCATCAGGAATGGCTGCGTGCCGAGGAAGCGGCGCGAGCGGCGGGGGACATGCAGAAATCACGCGATTGCCGAGCGATGGTCGAGCAGAAGAATCGCCAGATCACTCGGCTCTCGTCGCTGCCGGCAGGCCGGTTCCTGCCGTATCCCGTCTCGCTGTGGCAGCTGGGCGATGCGCTCTGGGTTGCCGTGCCGGGTGAGTTGTACCAGGTATTTCAGCGCACGCTTCGCCAGCGCTTCGGCGATCGGCCCGTCGTCGTCATCACGCTCGCCAACGATTGGCAGCCGGGCTATTTGCCGACGGCGTCAACGTATGGTTATGGCATCTATCAAGAGACGATTGCCGCAGTCGGCGCGGGTGCGTTGGAAATGTTGACGGAGGCGATTGCACGCGAGGTGAGTTAATTTGTTTAGCCGTTCGCCTTTGGCGAGCGCAAACCGTCGCGCTCGCCAAAGGCGAGCGGCAAAACCAAACTCTACCGCGTCGTCACTTGCACGCCGTCGCGGTCGAATTCGATGCGGACCCACCGGCCTATGCCGTAGACGAACTCGATCGCATCACGGCGGACCAACACGCGGCGTGGTTCGCCCTCGGGCAGCATGAACCGCACCAATGTCGGCTGCTTTGTAATCGGGTTCACGATCACAACTTCGTAGGCCCCGGCCTTCGCCTGAAACGTCCTCGAGAACTGCTCCAAGGTCGGCGCTTGCACCGGCTGAATCGGCAGCGGTGGCGTGAAACTCTTCTCCACCGACAGAAACGGATCCTTCGGGCCTGGAATCACCACCGGCGGCGGCAGCGATTCCACCACCACGGGCGGCGGATAAACCGGACCGCTCGGCGGCACGTACACTTTCACGAACGGCGCTCGCACGCTTACGCCATCGCCGATATTGATTCGCACGAACGGCACACGAATAACAACCTGGGCTTCGGAGGCGGATACGCCAACCAGCGCCATCATTACAGCGCACCCAGCAGAGAAGTAAAATTGCCGCATGATAGATCCTCCGAAGAAACGACGGCGATCCCTCGTACTCTATCCGTTTTAACACTGCGTGGGCATAAGAGTATAGCAATCTTCGAAGATTGCGGCTTGCGAAGCGAGCCTACACGAACGCAACGAAACAAGACACACCCCTCAGAAGTCGGTTTTTTTTCGTTTAACCTCCTTGCATTGCGAGGCGTCCCGCGCACGCCAAACGATGAACCAGTTTTATTGACGGCTGCACCAAAAAATAACACGAACGGAAAATATTGATTTTTGGAAAACATACTTGCCACGCGAACACTGGTTTGATGAAATACCAAACGCATGGGTTAAGGTCTACCCACCAACTTTTTTCTTCAAGGAGGGACAACATGGCCAAGAACACGACGCCCGCGCCGAAGACCGGCAATCAACCCGTCGCCAAGGCTGCCGCAACCGCCAATGCTCCGGCCTGCGGGAACTCAACGGTGACGCCCCATGTCGCGCCGGAAAAGATCGCACAGCGGGCATTCGAGAAATGGCTCAGCCGCGGATGCACGCACGGCTGCGACAAGCAAGATTGGCATGAAGCCGAATTGGAGTTGAAATCCGAATTGGCGAAAAAGGGCAACGCCACGACACCGTCGAGACGCTAAGTAAATGGGAGCAATAAGCCTCCCTGTCGCCCTACTTGCCTCTGCCAAGCGGCACGATGTGATCGCCCTAACACCAGCAAGATTTCGTGTTGCTGGCGTCGCACGCCAATTCCTATTTGCACGCAAAAGCACGAATTTTTTCATCTCATGTTATACTTGACGCCACCGACAAAAGTGTATTTCCGAGGCTGAAGCGTAAGCGAGGCGGCCAGAATGCTTCGCTTACGCTTCAGCCTCGGAAGGAAAATCGACTTTTGTCGGTCGCGTCATACTTCACACGGTTGGATTTGTCACATTGGTGGCACAGACATTCTTGTCTGTGTAAACCGCAAACACAGACAAGAATGTCTGTGCCACCATTCGCTGCGACCACCGAAGCCCTTCGCAAAATGTTTGCTCGCATCGAACGCCATCGGTTCACGACGGAATGCACCAAGTTGGACCGCACGCGATAACAGTCGCTGCCCGAGGAAGCGGTCGTGACTTTTAGCGATGGCGAGTCGTTCTGATGTGGAAATCGCCTTTCTTGGGTACCTCGCTTTGCGAATTCCTCTCTACTTCTCTGCGGTTTATTTATCTCGATCGCCGTATTTCGCTTCACCTATCCCAGCCCTTGGGCTGTTGAACTAAAATAGAAATGTCCGGTCATAACGCAATAGGAATGTCCTCTTTCGCCCTTGGGCAAGGAGGACAGCTATGAGCGTGCAACAGAAAGACCGGATCGAGATGAGCCAGCAAGAACGTGATCGACTCAAGGTGCTGCAT
>SIAQ01000026.1 GCA_009697105.1 Gemmataceae bacterium
CAAATTCGCCGAGATAATCGGCGAGTTGAGGACCAAGCGAAAGTATTTGATCGAGGGTCATCCGTAACTCCTTGCAAACGTCCGCGGTTTAAGGAGTTACAGTGTACCATAACTGACAGCTGCAATGCAAGTAGCGCTGTCGTATTAATTCCTCGTTCCTCATTCTTCATTGCATTCCAAGCAGTCGCAGGGATTTCAATTGCCTCGGCGAGTCGAAAATGCGCAACTTCAAAACTGGCGCTCAGGCTCGGAAGAGGCGACAATCTATTCCTCGTCTATTACTTCCAGCGATTGGCCTCCGGATCCTCCGTGCTGAAGCCGACGGCGTCGAGCAGAGGCCAAACCGCATTTGGGATCGGTGTGTGCGCGAGTTCGATCGTTTGCTGGAGCCGTTCGGCTTTCGACAGCCCGATGATCGTTGAGGTAATGCGCGGATCGCGCATCGAGAACTGCAATGCAGCTGCGGCTAGCGGAACTTTGTGTTTCTTGCAGATGTCGTCCATCTTACGAACGCGGTCCAACGTCAGCGCATCGGCTTCTTGATAAGCGTACCGCGGGTAGGCGTCCGGGCCTTTCGCGAGGATGCCGCTGCCGTACGGGGCGGCGTTTAGGATCGCAATGCCTATCTTTGTCGCCTTGTCCAACAAAGGCTCGGCGGCGCGGTTGATGAGCGTGTAGCGGTTGTGTGTAATGACGGCCTCGAACATGCCCTCGTCGAGATAGCGCATCATGAGTTCGGTCGGCCCGCCCGCGAGTCCAATATGCCCAATGACGCCTTGATCCTTGAACTGGGTCAAGACATCGACAGCACCGCCCTTGGCCATGATCTTTTCAAAGGGTGCGTGTTCCGGGTCATGCAGGTGCATGATCGGGATTTTCTCGACGCCGAGCAGCATTAGGCTGCGTTCGACGGAGCGTTTGATCTGGTCGCCAGAGAAGTCGCCCGTTTTGAAGTCGCGATCGGCTTTGCTGGCAATGAAATAGCCGTGGGGTACGCCGCCGAGTTCGCCTAACACGAGGCCGATGCGGCGTTCGCTTTCGCCGTTCCCGTAGGATGCCGCGGTATCGAGAAAGTTGATCGGTGCCTGGAAGCAGGCGCGAAGGGTAGCGAGCGCCTGGTCTTCGGCAACTTCGTAGCTGAAGGCCTCAGGCATATTTCCGAGCGGAGCGCAACCAATGCACAGAGGTGTGACGCGCAACCGTGTTTTGCCAAACGTGCGCAAAGGCAAAAACGTCGGCATGCCGAGAGACTCCCGAAGATCAATTGACGAAGCAGCAGGCCGTTGCCCCCGTGTGCGAATCATCCCTGGATGGCGATGGCATATTCAGAACCTACACTCTGTTTGTTATATCAATTCGCTCCAAAGATCGCCTGCTGCGGATACTGCATGTTGTATACTTCGCACAGTAGAAATTGTCGCTTTTCCGAACCGATCAAAACATTTCCGAGCCGCGACCGTAAGGGAGCGGCCGACATAAACCGCACGGCATCCTGTCGGCCGCTCCCTTACGGTCGCGGCTCGGAAAAGCGTCAAACTCATTCGTCAAAGGTATAAGTCCATTGAGTGATGTCAGAGCCGCGCACGCAGTAAGCGGTTAGGTTCCAGGCATACCGCTTACTTCGTGCCCGGCTCTGACAAAACAGCATTGCGAAGATACCATAACAGCAACGACTACGATGTTTTTCCTTCCGAGGCGTTGGTTTCACCATGAAAGCGGAAATAATCTCGATTGGCACCGAACTCACGACCGGACAGAATCTCGATACCAACAGTCAATGGCTAAGCCTGCGACTCGCGGAGATCGGCATCCCCGTCGTTTGGCATACGACCATCGCCGACGATTTGGCCGACAACATCGCCGCGTTTCGCATCGCCTGCGGACGGGCCCAGCTCGTCATCGCCACGGGCGGGCTTGGTCCGACGCTTGACGATTTGACGCGCGAAGTCGTGGCAAAGGTCGCTGGCGTCGAACTGGAATTCGACCCGGCGTCCTTGGAGCATATCCAACAACTCTTCGCTCGCCGCAAACGCGACATGCCCGAACGCAATCGCGTGCAGGCCTATTTCCCGAGCGGGGCGGACATCCTTCCCAATCCTAATGGCACGGCTCCGGGTTTCGCTCTACGCATTCCGGTGCAAGGTTCGTCGTCCACAGTCATCGCCATGCCGGGCGTTCCTAGCGAGATGTTTTCTATGTACGGGGAGCAAGTGAAGCCTCGCTTGCTTAAACTCGGTTTTTCGGGCGGCGTGCAGATTCAACGCAAGATCAACACGTTCGGCACCGGCGAATCGCACATCGAGGAGAAGCTGTTCGACCTCACTCGTCGCGGCCACGTGCCCGAAGTCGGTATCACGGCGAGCGACGCCACGATCTCGCTGCGCATCTTCGCGCGGGCGCCGACCTTGGCCGACGCACTGGCGCAAATCGCTCCCGTCGAAGCGACGATTCGCGAACGGCTCGGTAAACTTGTCTTCGGCGTCGACGACGAGGAGTTGCAAACCGCTGTCATCCGATTGTTACACGAAAAACGCAAAACTCTCAGCACTGCTGAGAGTATTACCGGCGGACTCGTCGCCCATCGGCTTGCACAGGTACCCGGCGCGAGCGATTGGTTTCGCGGCGGTATCGTGGCCTACGTCAACCGCGTCAAACTCAAGCAGCTAGGCGTATCGATCGATGTGCTCGGTGAGCACAGCGCCGTCAGTGCCCCTGTCGCCGAGGCGATGGCAGCGGGCTGCCGAGCACGCCTGAAGACCGATCTCGCGGTAAGTACCACGGGTGTAGCCGGCCCCGGCGGCGTGACGCCCGACAGACCGGTCGGCCTGGTCTACGTCGGCCTGGCCTGGCGTGGCGGTGTTGCCTCGTTCTCCTTCCACTGGTCCGGCACGCGCATCGAAATCCAAAGCCGAACCGCGAAGCAGGCACTCAATCTGGTACGGTTGAAGCTATTGGAAATGGCGTAAGCCTACTTGGGCGTTGCATTTTTTCGTGCGTCCGGTACGATACCAGCAATCGAACATGGGATACGGTTTTATCGTTTTCCGCTTGCGGCTTAGCGCTCAAGACATCCGAGGCGAACGCTAAGCCGCAAGCGCCAAACAGGCGGAGTCGAACATGCAACGATTGATCCTCGCCGGCATTTCGTTGGTCGCTATCGGCGTCGCGTTCGTGTTCTCCGGCGCCGTCGGTCTGAATAAAGGCGAACTGAAGACGGCGTTCGCGCTTGAAGACCGCAATCCCGTCACGCATCTGCGCTGGAATGACTCAGCCGAGAACTTTCAGTTCGCCGTCGTCAGCGACCGCACCGGCGGGCATCGCGCGGGAATCTTCGCCAAGGCCGTCGAAAAGCTTAATCTGATGCAGCCTGCCTTCGTGCTCTCCGTCGGCGATCTCATCGAAGGCGGCAAGAAAACCGACAAACAACTCACTGCTGAATGGAAAGAATTCGACGGCTTCGTCAACAAACTCACCATGCCATTCTTCTACGTTTCAGGGAACCATGACGTGCAAGCGAAGGAAGCCGCCAAGGTGTGGGAAAGCAAGCTGGGCCGCAAGCACTATCACTTCGTCTATCGCAACGTGCTGTTCTTGATCCTTGATTCCGACGATCCTGTGGGCGGCGTGGGCAGCATCGGCAAGGTCCAGCATGAATATGTCCGCAAAACCCTGGCGGACAACGCCGGAGTGCGCTGGACTATCGTCTCCGTGCATCGCCCGCTTTGGGCCGTCGGGAATGGCGCGAAGAACGGCTGGATCCAGGTCGAAGATACGCTCAAAGGCCGACCGTACACCGTCTTTGCTGGGCATCTGCATCGCTATAAAAAGTACGTTCGCAACGGCATGAACTATTACCAACTCGCAACCACGGGCGGTTCGAGCGCGGTCCGCGGGCCTGAGTTTGCCGAGGTCGATCACTTCACCTGGGTCACGATGAAGCCCGATGGGCCGGTGCTCGCGAACATCCTGATCGATTCCGTTCACTCCGAGAATTTCCAGCAAACGAAAACGATCGAATCAGGCGTCGCCACCGCGAAACGGCTGAAGACCTATCCCGTCAACGGCCAGGCGTTCTTCGAGGGCGTGCCGATGGTCGGAGCAACGATTACGTTTACGAGCGACAAAGGCCCCGCGAAGGGTGCGAACGCGATCGGCAAGGTCGAGGCCGATGGTTCTTTCCTGCTCACGACCTACAAGGCGTTCGACGGCGCACCGGCCGGCGAGTACCAGGTTGCTTTCAGTTGGCCTGCGTCTGGGCTGCCGACGAAATACGCCACTGCTGCCAAATCGGGCCTGTCGGCGATCGTGCGATCCGAGCCGACCGATGTGGTGTTGGAATTGAAGAAGTGAGCGCGTATCCTGATGAGTTCATGTCATGTCCACGAAACAGCATTGTTACGATTATCCACGCCCCGCGGTGTCCGTCGATATCGTGATCGTGACCCGCGAGACGAAACGCCGCGTGCTCCTGATTCGGCGAAAGCACGATCCGTTCGCGGGTTGCTGGGCGCTGCCCGGCGGATTCGTCGACATGGATGAATCGCTCGATGACGCCGCCCGCCGTGAGTTGTTCGAGGAAACGAACGTGCGAGCCGGCAAACTCGTGCAACTTCACACGTTCGGCGATCCGAAGCGGGATCCACGCGGGCGAAACATCAGCGTCGCCTACCTGGCGGAGGTCGATGCGGATTCCGTGTCAGCCACTGCAGGCGACGACGCTGCCGACGTGGCGTGGTGCTCCCTCGCGCGGCCGCCGAAGTTGGCGTTCGATCATCGCAAAATCTTGAAGCACGCGCGAGATTACCTTCGCTGAGCCAAGGGATCGATCGAAAGAATGAATCAAACCGTCTTCTGAAGAATCGAGCTTTTTCCGAGCCGCGACCGTGAGGGAGCGGCCGACTGAGTGCCGTGCGCAGATTGTCAGCCGCTCCTTCACGGTCGCGGCTCAGAAAAGCGACATACCCACCCATTGAAGGGATACTCATGGTCAATCCCATCACCGCCTATATCGCCCTCGGCAGTAACCTCGGCGATCGGCGGGCCTTGCTCGATTCGGCGGTGCAATCGTTGCGCGTCGAAGTTGAGGTCGTACGTGTTTCCTCGTATATCGAGACGGCGCCGGTGGGCGGGCCGTCGGGACAGGGGGTCTATCTCAACGCCACGGCAGAGGTTCGCACGATGCTGGCTCCGTTCGCTTTGCTGGGTGCCTTGCAGAGAATCGAAGACGGGCTCGGTCGTGTGCGCGCGGAGCGTTTTGGACCGCGGACGATCGATCTCGATTTGTTGCTTTTTGGCGATAGAACGATAAACGCTGAGGAATCGGGCATCGCGCTCGTGGTGCCACACCCGCGCGTGCACGAACGGCTCTTTGTGCTTGAACCGCTGGCGGAGATCGCGCCGCTCGCGGTGCATCCCGTGCTGGGTAGCACCATCAGAGACCTGCGTGATCGATTGCGGGTTCCAACCCCACAAACGCGCGTGCTGGAAGGCCAGAACGCTGTTGTCACGGGATCGACGAGCGGCATCGGGCGGGCCATCGCGCGAACGCTGGCGCGGGCCGGAGCGAACGTGCTGATCCACGGTCGGCGTTCGCAGGCAACCGCCGAGCAAGCCGCGGCGGAATGTCGAACCGAAGGCGTCGCTGCGTCCATGATGTTGTCGGACCTCAGCGAGGAAGCGAACTGTCACGCTTTCGCAAGCGAAGCGTGGGATCGGCTCGGCGCAATCGACATCTGGGTCAACAATGCCGGCGCTGATACGTTGACAGGCGAGGCGGCGCGTTGGTCGTTCGAGCAAAAGCTGCACAAACTCTGGGCCGTCGATGTCCGTGCAACGATGCTGCTTTCCCGCGCCATCGGCGAGCGCATGAAGCGACAGGGTCGCGGCGTAATCCTCAACATCGGTTGGGATCAGGCCGAGTCCGGCATGGAAGGCGACAGCGGGCAGCTCTTTGGCGTGTCAAAAGGCGCCGTGATGGCGTTCACGAAAAGCCTCGCCTTGTCGCTCGCGCCGGAGGTGCGCGTCAATAGCCTGGCGCCGGGTTGGATCAGAACGGCATGGGGTGACGGTGCATCGAGCGTTTGGCAGGAACGTGTCCTTCGCGAAACCCCGCTCAATCGCTGGGGCATGCCCGACGACATCGCCCAGGCGGCACTGTGGCTGGCGTCGCCCGGAGCCGCGTTCATCACAGGACAGATCATCCGCATCAACGGCGGAACCGTGCGGTGATGGAAGTTGTAAGCCCAGGGGTGAGGTACCCCGAACCCCTGGGATGGACGGCGATTGATCCCAGGGGTTCGGAGTACCTCACCCCTGGGCTTAGGCCCACCGCTCGCCAAAAAAAACGATTGCTCATATAATTCGACCGTAACTTCAGCACGACACGAACAATCAGTCCATGACCCCTCGATGGAGCATCCGCAAATGGCTCAGGAACCAACTGCCACGCCATCCCAGCCAACCCAGTCTTCCTGGGCGAAGCTTTTTCTCGCGTTCAAGATCGCGCTTGACATGAAGAAGCTTGCCCTCGCGGCTGCGGGAATATTCCTCACTGCCGTCGGCTGGTGGGCGATCGGCTGGACCTTCTACGGCATGCGCGAGTTTCCCGAATGGGCGAAGTACGACAACGATCCCGACAACAAAATCTCGCGTTGGAATTACTTCAAGGCCAAACGGGTGTCGTGGAATCTGATCCATGAATTAGCCGGGAGACCAGGCGACGAGAAGCCCGTCGACGCGGGTGACATTGCCGGCAGCCCCGAGGAATTCGAGGATCTCCACAAGTGGGAGAAAGGGTATCGCCGAGCTAATGAGGAGATCGTGCTCAGCAAGGAAAACGTCCACTACGTCCTCAAGGTCCGCAATGTCGGCGATTTCAAACTCAGTTTGAAAGTGGATGGCATCCCTGCGAAATTCAAGAAAAACCTTGAAGTGCAGGACATCGACAAAATAGTGTTGCCGAAAGCCAACGACGGCAAGGACGCTGAGCCTGAACGAACACTGCGAATCGCTGGCGTGGAATTCAAGATTGAAGAGGGGAAAACTGAAAAACTTAAAGACCTTAAAGCACACTGCGACGGCGCCCTAAGACTTATCGACATTGAGAATACTCAAGGTTCGCATTCGTATGTGCAAACTTTCAAATCGAATCTCGTTCGGCCTCGCATCAAACCAGCGGGCAAACTCATGGTTTGGCCGTGGAGCGAGAATCGCGGCGAGAATCCGTATCTGCTGGTCTCCGACGTGGTTCGCGAAAAAGGCACGCTACAGCTCTCCACCGGCTCGTTCCTCGGCTGGCTTTGCGAAGTGCAAGCGCCGGTGCTGCTCGAACCGCTCTACAAATTCCTCATTCCGCTCCACTACCTCGTCCACAAAGACGCCAGCGGTTGGGATAGGCTTTTTCTGATTTGCCTGATCCTTTGGACGCTCGCCGTTTGGGGCTTCTTCGGCGGCGCGATTTCACGGATCGCGGCACTTCAATTCGCCCGCAATGAACGCATCTCGCTCCGCGATGCCATCAAGTTCTCGCGCGAACGTCTGGTTTCCTATGTGGCGGCACCCGTGCTCCCGCTCGGTCTTCTGCTGATTCTTACCGTCGGCCTAATGATCCTCGGCTGGGTGCAGTGGATACCGGTATTCGGCGAAGTCGTCGCCGTCTTGCTTTGGCCCGTCGTTCTGCTCGTCGGCCTAATTATGGCGGTCATTGTCGTCGGTTTGATCGGCTGGCCATTGATGGTTGCGACGATCAGCACCGAGGGGACCGACAGCTTCGACGCTTTGAGCCGATCGTATAGCTACATTTACACGGCCCCCTGGCGCTACCTTTGGTACACCGTTGTCTCCGTCGTCTACGGGGCGGCGATGGTTTTCTTTGTCGGCTTGATGGCGTCGCTCATGGTTTTCATGGGCAAATGGGGCGTCAGCAGCGCCGGCGGCCCAGCCAACCTGCTTCCCGAGATGGACCGCGAGCCGTCGTATCTGTTCATCAATGCGCCGTCATCCATGGGTTGGCGCGATCTGCTCATCAGCAACAGCCTGCACGTCAACGCAAAGACCGAAAAGATCGGCGGTCGCACCGTCCAACATTACGACTTCAACAAGGACTACCAGGACACGCTGAAGCCGTACCACCGCGTTTTCAGTGCCTTGATGTGCCTCTGGATTTATCCGCTGTTCCTTATGGTCCTCGGCTTTAGCTACAGCTTTTTCTGGACGGCGAGCACGATCATCTACTTCTTGATGCGCCGAGATGTGGACGACACCGAGCTCGACGAGGTCCAGCAGGACGACGAGGAATTGGACGATCCGTTCTTGAAAGCCCCGGCGCCGTCGACTCCCGCGGCTCCCATGCCAATGGCTACCCCCGCCAACGACCGTCCCGGTGCACTCAGTTTGAACGTCGTGGAAGCTCCGAGGACGCCGGCCACCCCGTCCGCTCCTCCGAGCGACGGCAATGACCACAGTGACAAGTAACGTCCCACCTGCTCGCCTGGCCGCAGGCGGAAAACAACAACCGGGGATGGTAGCGGAATTTGTCAGAATTCCGCCACCATCCCCGGTTGGTTTCGTTTCGCCTATACCATCCAGTCAATATCCGCCAGTGCATAAGTCAGTGCATCAACGGTGCGGTACAGCGTCTTGCGGTAGCGGAATCCGGCTCGGCGATAGAGGCGCACAGCTTGTTCGTTCTTCGCCGTCACTTCAAGTCGCGTATTCGCCAGCCCGAACCGACGAAAGCAGTGCATGACCTGAAGCAGCAGCGCCCAGCCGAGGCCCTGGCCGCGATAACTGGGAATTACGCCCAGATTTTGGACACAACCCGTGCCCGCACGGTCGAAGATGCCTTGCACCGTGCCGACGTAATTCTCGCCATGCGAAATCAGCCAGGTCGCTTCGGGCCGAAATCCAGGTTTGTCGGCAATCTCACGCATCAGCCGTCGGCAGCCGTCGGCGTCACGCAGATTCGGGAACACAACGCCATCCAGGTCGTCGCGGAAGCACTTGAACTTGACGGCGGCGTGCGTGTCGTTCAACTCCGCACTCCACGGAATCCACGCAAAGCCAATCGGCAAGAACGGCACCGGAGGCGGCGGTAGAGACAAGTCGGCCTCCATCCGGTATCGCTTGAAATACGTCACATCGGGGGTTTCAAGGGCAACACTCATGGCAATACGACCCATCACGCCTAAATTAGAAAGAAGCAATCCTGACGCGACCGACAAAAGTACGAGCCGGAAGCGTAAGCGACGGATTTCTCCAGTCCGTCGCTTACGCTTCCGGCTCGTAAAGTGACTTTTGTCGGTCGCGTCAATCCTATCATGGCCCAACTAAATGTCAAAAGCAAATCGGCAGTTCCTGCTCCTTTAAAATGCGGTTGTTGTGTCCCAAGCATCCAACCTGATATTGGGTTGGCGAACCTACATCCGCCGCTTACGCATCCGACTCTGGGAAAACACGTTCATTTCTTCATGGTCGGCATGAACCCAATCGATATCTCCAGCCAGATGCCGCAGCTGCAACCGCCGCCGCCTTCGGGGGAGAGGACCATGCCCTGGGCGGCAATCGTGCTCAGCAGGCAGTCGGGCCGCAGGCGGGGCCAGCGTGTTTCCTGTTTGGTATCGAGGTTCCACATCGTCAGCTCGCCGGCGCGGAAGATGAGCGTTTTCTCGGTTACACAGTAGGTCGCGCAGGTGTGGCCTTTAGGGAATGCCTGCGAGAGCGTCGCGCCGGTGTCGAGGTTCATGACGTAAGGCCGTACGATGAGTTTGTTGCCAACGATGGCGGGCCGCGAAAGATGTTTGCCGTGATGGTCGGCTTCCCATTTGAGCGTCTTATCCCAGAGCGGGGCGCCGTTCTTGGCGTCGTAGGAGTAGATGCCGAATCGGCCGGCCTCGGACGAAACGATGACGATCTTGCCTCCGCTTGTCGCCATGCTGAAGGACGCTTTGCCTTGCAGCGGATGAATCGCTTGCGACCATTCTTCCCTGCCCGTGGCAAGGTCAAGGGCGACGAGGCGCATGTCCTTGAATATCTCCAGGCCGAGTCGGCCCGACTTCTTCTTCAAGTCGGGGTTTCGGCTCTCGACAAAGTAGGCCTTGCCAGCTTCGATGCAGATGCTCGGATGCAGCACCGCGCCACCGGTGTAGACCCATTTCTGCGAGCCGTCTTTTGGATCGACGGCGAAGAAGCGGTCGGCACAAACGATGCGATTATTGTCGCCGGCCTTTTCGTCGTACCAGTTTTTGTTGCCCCAGAATTGTTTGTAGGCGCTTTCCTTCTCGACCGTGCTGCCGAGCAGATGCTCGCCGACACGCGCGAGGTAGCCCCACTCGAAGGCGAGGTTTTTCTCATCGGGCAGGATTTTGCCAAGGTCGAACGCCACCGGTTTGACTTGTCCCGTCTTGGCGTCGAGCGCGATGCACTGCTGATCGTGAGCGAGATAGATCGTGCTGGCGTCAGCGCACCAGTTCGACGCATCGCGTAATAGGTTGTAGCGTTGCAGTCGAGGCACCTCGACGGTCCAGAGGATTGTGCCGTTGTAGGCGTCCATCGCGGCGATCCTGCCCATGCCCTGCACGAACAGCCGGCCATTGACGGCGAGCGGCCCGGGCTTGCGCGGGTTGCGATCGATGTTGAAGCGAGGCCCCGGCATACCGAGCCATTGCACCTCCAGGTCGGACGCACTCGCCCGGCCTTGTAACGTCTCGCCGGAGTATGCTGTATTGTTGGCCTGCCCGAACATGTGCGTCCATTCGCCGACGCCAGGCAGCGGCGGGCGCATGACCATCACGTGACCTTTCTCGGCTGCGTTATAGACCCGGACTGACTTCTCATTCAAGGCGCGGAACTGATTCACTAACGCAACCTTGAACTCCTCATCCTCTAACGGAAACGTGGACGCCACAAGCTCGCCAGAGTTTGGCTTTACCCAGGAGTACGCGATCTTGGCCGACATCGGCAATTCCGATTTCGCCGTCGCTCGATCGAGCAGCACGATATTCGCAAAGCACTGTGGCAACGGCGCTTTCTCGAAATCGTCCACTTGCAACACGGTCACGCGCCCACCGTACACGCCGGCCTTGAGCAAATCGGTGCGGGCCTTGGTCGCGGCGGCAGCATTCTTTTCGAGCATGACGACACGCAGCGAACTCTGCTTCGTAAGTTGCCAGGCTAGCTCGGCGTTCGAGCCAACGAGCACCGCGATCCCGCCGATATCCGATAAACCTGTGATGAGACGACTCGCGAAGTTGGCGGTTGTTCGCGTCTCATCTCCCGACGTCCACGAACCTGTCACTGCGGGAATGGTAAAGTTCACGCCATTGTCGAGTTCAAATGTCGCGCTCGCCTGGTTTGTACCGACGATTCGATACTTGTAGATGCGCTCACGCCGCAGACCGTTGACGACGATCCGATGCTGCGTTGTTGCCTTGCTTGTGCGAATTACTTCGACGGCACTTTCGCCAAACTCAACAACGCTCGGCATCGCTTCATAGGTGGCCCACACAATCTCGGCGCGATCGTCACCAAGGTAGCGCACGTACGGACCATCCTTGATCGGCAAGGCCGGAAGCTTGTCAAAGGTGACGGCACGCGGGATGATCGCGATGGCGTGCTCGTTCGCCTTTTTAGGAGCGTACGACGGATCGACACGGAAACAGTGTACGCGCCCCTCATCGGTGCTGACGAACAACCGCTGGTTCGCGACGGCCAAACCGAACGCCCGGCCATGCACGGCGTGGCGCCAAACCTTTTTGCCCGTGATCGAATCGAGGGCACAAATCTCATCGCGAGCGCCGACGTAGAGCAGATCGCCAGCCAATAGAAGCTCGCTGGCGTGCGGCACGATCGTCCGCCAGCGCGGTTGGCGTTTGGCGCGATCGACGGCAGAGATCGCATGATCGTCGAGCACCCAGGCGGTGGTGGCGTTCGCGACGACGGAGTTGCCACGCTGAAACGACGCCGGCTTGCCCTTGGACTCAGGCACGTTGGAGATGATGTCGCCCTTGCGGTTGCCCGGGCCTTGAAAGAGCTGCCCGTCGTCAGCGAGCATGAGGAAGCTGCCGATGCCCTGTAAGACGCCGAGTTGTTTGCCCGTGGTGCGTTCAAACGCCAGCGGTGCGACTCGGCCTTGCGGGACGATCACATGCTTCGTCGAGGCGACCATCGCGCCCTCCAGGGTTTGATTGGCGAACTCACGCACGAATCGGCTATCGCCGTCAACTTTACCCGTCTCGGCATCAATGGCGCTCAGGTACGATTTCTTCCAGGGCAACATCGACGCGGCGAAGTAGGCGGTGCCGTTCGATACGACGATGCCGGTGCGGATCGGCCAAAACGAGATGAGCCGACCGTTGTTGAGCACGAGTGAACGATCCGTACTCGGCGCGAATTTCCAAAGCAGCTTGCCGTCAGCCGCACTCAGGCAGTAGGCGTGACCGTCGTCGGAGCCGAAGTAGACTTTGCCGTTCTGAACGGTCGGGGCGATACGGATCGGCCCCTCGGCGGTGAACGCCCAGCGTGTTTCACCCGTGGCGGCGTTGAGGCAGCGCACGGTGTCGTCTGCCGAGGAGCCGAAGTAGACGGCATCACCGACGGCGCTGACGTGGAACACGGGATCGAAGTTGCGCAGTGACCGCAGATCAGGGATTTGGCCATAGGCATCCCAACGTGCCGGGCCTGGCCAGGCTTGCACAGGCGGGAAGGTTGAGCGATAGACCCACGCCTCGCGCAGGTGCAGCGGATCGAGCTTCTCGTCCGTCGTCCCACTGCGCGAGTAGTCATGCCGCTGCGTCGGCCAATCACCAGCGTGCAACGGAAACGCAACAAGAGACGTTAGACCAAGGATTAGCCCGAACTTGAATTGGAACATCGCATTTCCCCTCATGGATTTCGTGGCCGATTTCGCGGCGAACTGCTGGGGGCAGAGAATGATATATGGCGCACTCGACGGAAGTACGAGCCAGAAGGTAGTAGCCCGTAGTCCGTGAAATACGCAAAGTTCGTTACCTCAAGACCAGGGTTCTTCGCGACGGACCACGGACGAATTTCAACATGGCCATCTTGGCCGCCTTGGTTGCGTCCCTAGTCCGTGGGGCAGGCTTTCTAGCCTGCCATAGTTTGCTTTTGATCGTCAAAATAAGGCAGGCTGGAAAGCCTGCCCCACGGACCATCAAATACCCCCTTGAGGAAGAATCAAATTTGACGCGCCCCTCAAAAATCGATTTTCCGTCGGAGGCTGAAGCGTAAGCGAGGCATTCAGGCCGCCTCGCTTACGCTTCAGCCTCCGAAATCGACTTTTGAGGGTGGCGTCAAATTTATGTCCTTGGTCCTTAAGTTCGTAGCGCGTAGGAAAATGTTTGATTGTGTTTTGCCAAGGACTACGGACGAATCCAACATGGCCAAGATGACCATCCCAAATGTTATGGCCACCTTGACCACCTTGGTTGCGCCCCTAGTTCCGTGGGGCAGGCTTTCCAGCCTGCCGTATTTTTTGACGATCAGGGGCAAGCTACGGCAGGCTAGAAAGCCTGCCCCACGGCTCGGCAGGCTAAAAAGCCTGCCCCACGGCTCTGACCGAACGATGCATTCAACATGGCCAAGGTGGGCATCCCCAAAAGCATGGCCATCTCGGCCATCTTTGAAGCGGCGCTATCCAACTTGACGGTCGCGCCAACCGTCAATTCGTTCCGAAATCCATCGCGAAGAAGACCACCGAGGGTGACTTTGCGAAAAAATTCACGAAGGTGGATTGACGAATCGCCGCTAATATTCAAAATAACAAAGCTGCGTGGTTGGAGAAAGCTCCCGCCAAACAGGGGGCGGGCCCTATGTCTCAGGATCCGAAGCCGCGTGAACTGAGTTTTTATTATTCACTCGCGCAAATCGGGTTCGAGATGGTTGTACCCATCGCTCTGGGTGTTTTTCTCGACGATTGGCTTGGCCTAACGCCGTGGATTACGTCAGTGATGGCCGTCGTCGGCTTCGCGGGTGGGCTGCTCCATATGGTCCTGATGCTCAATCAGCGGGACCGAGAGGACTCGCGGACGAAAGGACCGCCATGAAATGCGTGGGCCTTTTTGTCGGCGGGTCGCTGCTCTTCGGAGCTGTGGCGATCGGCATCGGCGTGGCGATCGGTGGGACAGGGATCCTGCTCGAAGCAGGCATCGCTTTCGCACTGGCGTTTGTGCCTGCGGCCGTCACGCTTGCTTGGGTTGTTGTGTCGTATCGATCGACGCCTGAGATGCAGCTGACGGCCAGCCTCGGCGGGTCCGGTGTGCGGATGATGATCGCCTTGGGTGGCGGCTATCTTCTGACGAATGCCCAGGCCGAGTTGTTTGGACCGAACTTTTGGTACTGGATTTTGTTGTTCTACCTCGGGCTGTTGGCCTTTGAGATCACACTGTTGGTTCAGCGTCAGCCTGCTGAAACGATTACGCCGCCGACCGCCGATGAAGCAAACCCTGGTTGACCCCGCATCGTTTGCTGGAGTAACGGATGATTTTCGCTGCGAACGCCTTCGATCATGTGCTCGACTCGCTGCATTGGCACGTCTTTGAAGTTTGGCATTGGGAAATCCCGCTCCCCGGACTCCATTCGGCGTTCGACGGCAAAGGCTTCGGCGTGACCAAATACGCCATCCTCATGATGCTCGCCGCCGGCCTGATCTGCTGGATTTACATTCCTCTCGCAAAGAAGATTCAGACGGGCGAAGCACCGAAGGGCTCGTTCTGGAACCTGTTCGAGTCGATCCTGACCTTCATTCGCGACGAAGTCGCCAAGCCGTACATCGGCAAGGATGCCGACCATTATGTCCATTACCTCTGGACGGTGTTTCTGTTCGTTTTGACATGTAATCTGTTTGGCATGATCCCGTTTCTCGGTTCGCCGACGGCGAGCTTTGCGATGACTTCGGTCTTGGCTGCGGGGTCGTATGTTTTCATCAACGTCAGCAGCATCATGCGGTTTGGTTGGAAGAGCCATTTGCTGTCGTTCGCGCCGCATCTGGAAATGCCGATGGCGCTGCGGATCGGCATCAGCCTGCTGCTTTGGCCGATCGAGTTCATGGGCCTAATCATCAAATGCTTCGTATTGGCCGTCCGACTTTTCGCGAATCTTTTCGCTGGGCATATGGTGCTGGCAACGATTCTGCTGTTCATTCCCGCAGTCCGCGGTCTGGGCGAGGGGTTGGAGTGGACGGTCACCATCGCAAGTGTTCTGGGTGTGGTCCTGTTGAGCATGTTGGAGTTGTTCGTCGCACTCTTGCAGGCGTATCTGTTTACATTCTTGACGGCACTCTTCCTCGGCGGCGTGCTGGAACATGCCGAGCATTACGCCCACGAATTCGGCGGCGACCACGGGCACGGGCATGACCACGACGGTCATGGACACGACCACGCTCACCCGGCGGGGCATCACCATTAAACACAAGCCCAGAGGTGAGGTACTCCGAACCTCTGGGATAATTGAAAAGCAGCCCAAGGGTTCGGCGTACCTCACCCTTGGGCTTACGGATCATAGACCATTACGATAAACATGACCTGTTTTTTCCAAGGAGTTTCCATGAACGTTGTGAAGACGATTGGCCTATTTGTGATGGCTTCGGTGGCGGCACTCGTGACTGCCACGCCTGTGTTCGCACAAGCGACTCCCGCAACTACCCTTGGCAGTCCTGCCTGGGGCGCTGGCCTTGGCGCCGGGCTCGTCATCATTGGCGCGGCATTGGGTTTCGGCAAGATCGGTGCGGCGGCTCTTGAGAGCATGGCCCGTCAGCCGGAAACCGCAGGCCGCGTGCAAACCGCGATGATCATCATCGGCGCGCTCCTCGAGGGTGCGACCTTCTTCGCGCTGATCATCTGCATTCAGCTGGCGGGCAAAGCGTGATCGTTTGCGTGTAGTTCGATTTCCTGGCATCTACTTCTGTGAGGCCAACATGGTGCGTCTGCGCTTTTTGGCGGGATCGCTGATTTTTGTTTTCGTCGACGTTGCTCGGGCCGCAGCCGATAAGGCTGGCAGTCCTGCCGCTGCGCCCAGCGCGATGGACCTGCGCTGGGACACTGCCATCTGGTCGATCGCCGTGTTTCTGTTCCTCGTTATTATCCTTCGCGCCAAGGCCTGGGGGCCTGTGCTCGAGGGCCTGAAGAAACGCGAGGAGACGATCCGCACTTCCTTGGAAGAAGCCAAGAAGACGCGCGATGAGATGGTCGCCATCCAGGCGCAATTCCAAAAGGAACTCGCCGATGCCCATCAGCAGATACCCAGGCTGATGGAGGAGGCACGCAAGAAAGCCGAAGAGATGACCAACGAAATGCGTGCCAAGGGCATGGCCGACGTTCAGGTCGAACGCGAACGCCTTCGCCGCGAGATGGACATCGCCAAGGATCAGGCTCTGAAGGAACTATGGGAGCAGGCGGCCATGCTGGCGTCAGTGCTTTCGACCAAGGCGCTGGGCCGAGCGGTAACAGCCGACGACCATCGCCGATTGCTTGGTGATGCGATGCAAGAGATTTCGCAGGCGTCGCGGAATTGATTCGGCGAATGAAACATTGTGTTCGCCGCTTGTCGTTTAGCGCTCGCAGTTTTTTCCTGCGATCGCTAAACGACAAGCCGGAAATCGGAATAGACCATGATCGAACCCCATGAAGTATTCGCGGATGTCAGCGCCTATCGCTTGGCGAAGGTCTATGCCACCGCGCTCTTGAACGCCGCCGAGGCTGCCCAGGCGGTGGTGCTAGTTATCGAGGAAATCGATTCGCTCGTGACGGATGTGTTCCGCACCGATTCGCGTTTGGAATCGCTGCTCGCCGGCGCCGCCGTTGGCCGCAAGACTCGCAAGGAAGCGATCAGCAAGGCATTCGCCGGACGTACGAGCGATACGTTTCACAAGTTCATGCTGGTATTGAACGACCACGATCGGCTCGACCTCATCAAGCCGATCCGCTTCGCCTTGCATGAGTTGTACGATGAGCGCGCCAACAAGTTGCGCGTGATCGTGTCCTCGGCAGTGGCGTTGACCGACGACTTTCAGAATAGCATTCGTGCGATGGTGCAAGAGCAGTTCAAGCTCGAACCGATGCTTGACCTGCGCGTTGACCCATCGCTCCTGGGCGGGCTGAAGATACGCATTGGCGACACCGTCTACGATGCGACTATCCGCTCCCGCATTGAAAATTTACGAAATCAACTGATCGCGAGTAGCAGTCATGAGATTCAAACCCGACGAGATTGTTTCAGTTCTGCAGAGTGAAATCCAGGCGTACGAGAAAAAACTCGATACCCGCGAGGTGGGCCGTGTCCTCGAAGTAGGCGACGGCATCGCCCGCGTGTATGGCCTGGGCAACGCCATGAACGGCGAAATGGTCGAGTTCACGCGCGCCGGCATCCGCGGCCTGGTATTCAACCTCGAAGAGAATTCCGTGGGTATCATCATCCTCGGCAATTATCTCGCCATCACCGAAGGCGACGAGGTCCGCTCGCTCGGCACGCTGCTCGAAGTGCCGGTCGGCGACGCCGTCATTGGCCGCGTCGTCAGCACGATCGGCGAGCCGATGGACGGCAAAGGCCCGATCACGGCGTCGAAGTTTCGGCCCGTCGAGTTCATGGCGCCAGGCGTCGCTGCCCGCCAACCCGTCAATCAGCCGTTGCAGACCGGCATCAAAGCTATCGACGCGATGACGCCCGTCGGTCGGGGTCAGCGTGAACTCATCATCGGCGATCGCAAGACGGGCAAGACGGCCATCGCGATCGACACGATCATCAATCAGCGCGAAGAAAATGTCATCTGCGTCTACGTCGCGATTGGCCAAAAGGAATCTCAAGTTGCCAGCGTCGTCGAGGCGCTGCGTGCGGCAGGAGCGATGGACTACACGATCGTCGTCGTCGCCTCCGCCGCCGATGCCGCCCCGCTGCAATACTTGGCTCCGTACGCGGGCACGGCGATGGCCGAGTATTACATGTACGAACAAGGCCGCGATACGCTCTGCGTGTACGACGATTTGTCGAAACAGGCTGCCGCGTACCGCCAGCTGTCGCTGCTCGTGCGTCGTCCGCCGGGCCGTGAAGCGTATCCGGGCGATATCTTCTACTGCCATTCGCGTCTGCTCGAACGGTCAGCGAAGTTGGCCGAGCGCTGGGTGATTGTGCCGGAGAGCACCGATCCAAAAACCGTCAACGACAAGTCAGGCGTCGACGGAAAGGTCTATGTCGGCCCGCTCGACAAGGATCATGCGGAGAAGAAGGACCTCAAAAATCATCCGGGCCACAAGGTTGCAAAAGTCGTCGGTACGGGCGGTTCGCTGACGGCGTTGCCAATCATCGAAACACTCGAAGGCGAAGTGTCGGCGTATATTCCGACGAACGTTATCTCGATTACCGATGGCCAAATCTACCTTCAGCCTGACTTGTTCTTCGCCGGCGTTCGGCCAGCCGTGGACGTCGGCGTGTCGGTCTCGCGTGTCGGTAGCAAAGCCCAGACGAATGCCATGAAGTCCGTTGCCGGCAGCTTGCGACTTCAGCTCGCTGCGTTCCGCGAACTCGAAGCATTCGCTCAGCTCGGCACCGACCTTGACAAAGCGACGCAGCAGGATCTCGATCGCGGCTATCGCATGGTCGAAATTCTGAAGCAGGGCCAGTTCAAGCCGCTGCACGTCGCCGACCAAGTCATGGTGATCTACGCCGGTGCGAAGGGCCATCTCGACAAGATTCCTCGCAATCAGGTAGCGGAATGGGAATTGCAGTTCCAATTGTTCATGAAGGAGCAACGCAAGGATGTCCGTGATCAGCTAAAGAGCGAGAAGAAGCTATCGAGCGAGTTGGAAGCGAAACTCAAGTCCGCCCTGGAAGTCTTCGCGGCCCAGTACAAAGCGCCCGGCGCCGCCCAACCGAAGGCGGCGATGAACACGAACATCAAGGCGGGCGAAGCACCCGTGAGGCCAGCGGAGACAAACATCAAGGCGGGGTAATGGCGCGGTCAGATGGCGAATTTCTCGGCAAGATCGTGGTAGAATGAACTCTTGCAGCCAGTTCATTGCGGTCGTACAGAATTAGGAGTCCGAACGACTGGCCAATGCGAGGGCGAAACATGGCGGTATTGCTTGATCTTCATGAACGGCGAATGCGAAGATCCGCCGACATCGCGAAATTCCAGATGGAGGTCCAGATGGAAAAGCGATTTCTTTCACCGGTCGACGTGATTGCAGTGCTCAATCGCGAAAAGATTAGTTTTGTGCTCGCAGGAGCTTACGGCCTTGCTGGTTGGATGACGCAGGCCCGTGCAACCGAAGATGTCGATTTGATCGTTGCCCTGAAGCACGTGAAAAAGGCTACTCGGATTTTGACGGAGGCGTTCCCGTATCTGGAATCCGACGATCAGGAGGTTGTGGTTCGATTGCGAGACAAGGAAACGTCCAACGTCCTGATCGATTTGATGAAGCCGACGCAACTTCACCTGCGGGCGATTTTCAAGAACACTATTCGCGTTGAGATGGATCATCAGGAGTATCGCGTTCCATCGCTCGAAATGGCGTTGGTTCTGAAATTCGCACCAATGAATTAGCTTGGCCCGAATAGACCGTCCGAAATTCATAGGCGCCCACGACCTGAGGGCTTGGACGTTATTTCTTCTTCGAGAAATCGCCCGAATAGACCGGAAGAAATTCATAGACGCCCACGACTTCATGGACATCGTGCAGCGGAATCCGGAAATCGATCAAGCATTGCTCACCGAACTCGGCGACCTAGTCTACAACGGCGGCGGCAAAGAGATCGTCGAGATGGTTCGTAAAGTGCGAGCGGGCGAGAAGTTGACGTTCTGATTTGCACGGGCCTTAGCCTGATGATTATTGCGTAGGCCGTAACTGCCTGCGTGTCAAAATAGGTCGATGGCGATTCATCAAGTTCGCCAAAAAAACGCACGGGTAGCTGATTCATGGCCAACACACGCGCATTAGTGAAACGCCGAAAGGCGATTCGGAATATTCGCAAGATCACGCGGACGATGGAACTCATCGCCACCGCGCGATTCAAGAAAGCGATGGACCGCGCCATCGAAGCCGACGCTTACACGCGCCGGCTCGCCGAATTGGCGGGCGACCTCACCAGTTCCGCCGCCACCATCAAGCACCCGCTTCTCGAAAAACGCGCCGAGATCAAGAATAGCGTCCTGCTCGTCATGTGCTCGAATCGCGGCCTGTGCGGCGGCTACAACGCCTCGATCCTGCGCGAAGCCGCCCCGCATCTGCGCAAAATGCAAACGGAAGGCGTCAACGTTCACCTTGAATTGTCGGGCAAACGCGCGATGGCCTACTTCCGTTTCCAGGGCATTGCCGCGACGCACGCCTACTCGCATTTCGAGGACAAGCCGTCGTTCGAGGAAGTCGATGTCGTCGCCAGCCGATACCTCGCCGACTATATCGCGGGCAAGATCGACCGCGTCGATGTGGCGTACATGAAATTCACGAACGTCGCCAAACAGGTACCGATGGTGGAGACGCTGTTGCCTCTCTCGACGCACGTACCGGAATCGCGGCGCAAGACCGTGTCCGCCGCCGCGGAAAACAAAGGCTCGGTGGAGTACGAATTCCTGCCAAGCGCTGCGGAGATTCTGGAAGAGATCCTGCCGGTGTCGTTCAAGATTCGGCTCTTCAAGTGCTTCCTTGACTCGGCGGTTAGCGAGCAAATAGCGCGGCGAGTCGCCATGAAAGCCGCTACCGAAAACGCAGGCGACATGATTAAAGACCTATCGCTGAAATACAACCGCGCCCGCCAGGCGCAAATCACCAAGGAGATCAGCGAAATCATCGGCGGCACGGCGGCGCTGAAGTAACCTTGGCCGCTCGTCAAAGACGGGCGTGGGCGTGATTGACTGGCGACGAATACTCGTTCGCCAGTGGTGAGACGGTAAACCGAATCAAAAACGAATCGATTAAATACGAGGGTATTTCACAATGGTCGTAACTGCAACGTCACAGAAAATCGGCACCGTCGTCCAGATAATTGGCTCGACGTTTGACGCTGAGTTCGAGGAAGGCCATCTTCCCGAAATCTATAATGCGATTCGCATCGACGAAGTGTACAAAGGCACCAAGCTCAAGGTTACCGGCGAGGTGCAGCAGCACCTCGGCGGTAACCGCGTGCGTGCCGTCGCCCTTGGCTCGACCGACGGCCTCTATCGCGGCATGAAGGTCACCGACACGGGCTCGCCTGTGCGTGTGCCCGTCGGACCCGAGACGCTGGGCCGAGTGTTCAACCTGCTCGGCGATCCGATCGACGGTCGCGGCCCCGTCAATGCCAAGGAAACGCGGCCGATCCATCGCGAGCCGCCGTTGTTCTCCGAACTCTCGTCCAAGACCGAGTTGTTCGAGACCGGCATCAAAGTTATCGACTTGCTCACACCGCTCGTTCGCGGCGGTAAAGCCGGCTTGTTCGGCGGTGCAGGTCTCGGCAAGACCGTCATTCTCCAAGAGCTGATCGCCCGTATCGCCAGCTCGCACGGCGGTTTCTCCGTGTTCGCTGGCGTCGGTGAACGTACCCGCGAAGGCAACGATCTTTGGCTCGAAATGCAGGAAACCGAGATCGGCACGACCGGTCGTGCCGTGCTCACGCAGACCGCCATGGTCTTCGGCCAAATGAACGAGCCGCCGGGTGCGCGTCTCCGCGTCGCACTCTCCGCACTCACCATGTGCGAATGGTTCCGCGACGAGACGGGCAAAGACACGCTGCTCTTCGTTGACAACATCTTCCGCTTCTCGCAGGCAGGCTCGGAAGTCTCCGCGCTCCTGGGACGAATGCCGTCCGCCGTCGGTTATCAGCCGACGCTTGCGACGGAAATGGGCGAATTGCAAGAACGCATCACGTCCACGAATCGCGGCGCCATCACCAGCGTGCAAGCCGTGTACGTCCCCGCTGATGATCCGACCGACCCGGCTCCCGCGAATGCGTTCCAGCACCTGGATGCGTTCATCTACCTCGAACGCAAGATCTCGGAGAAGGGCATTTATCCCGCCGTCGATCCGCTGGCGTCGTCGAGCCGAATTCTCGACCCGCAGTATGTCGGCGATCGGCATTACAAGATCGCTCGCCGGGTGCAGCAGATTCTCCAGCGGTATCGCGAACTGCAAGACATCATCGCAATCCTTGGTGTCGAAGAGTTGAGCGAAGAAGACAAGAACGTCGTCAACCGCGCTCGCCGAATCGAGAAGTTCCTGTCGCAGCCGTTCATCGTCGCGGAAGCGTTCACGGGCAAGAAGGGCAAGGTCACGCCGATCGCCGAGACGATCCGCAGCTTCGAGGAATTGGCCGACGGCAAACACGACCACCTACCCGAAGCCGCGTTTATGTACGTCGGCGGTATCGACGAGGCTGTCGAGCAGGCGAAGAAACTTCAGGGGTGATTTCAAATTGCAGATTTCAGATTGCAAATTTGAAGAGGGCGATTGCGATGGACGCGGAGGTGATGAAAGCGCGTACCAAGGAGTTTGCCAAACGCATTATTCGCATGTGTCGCAAGCTGCCAAACAGCCGCGAGGGTTGGCGAATTGGCGATCAGATATTCCGGTCCGGGACATCGGTCGGAGCGAACTATCGCGCGGCTTGTCGTGGGCGTTCGAGGGCCGATTTCATCGCGAAGCTTGGAATCGTGTTAAAGGAAACCGACGAAACGCTGTTCTGGTTAGAGTTGATCGTTGAAACAGAAATCATGGATGCCTCTCTGCTCGATCCACTGATGAAAGAATGCCGAGAATTGCTGGCCATATTCGTGGCAAGCTTGAATACCGCAAAGAGCCGAAAGTAACGCGAATTGTTCGTCAATTTACAATCTGAAATTTGAGATTTGAAATGGACCTGCAAAAACTGAAGTGCGTAGTAGTGACCCCGGAAAAAGCGGTATTGGATGAGGCGGCGGATTTCGTCGCTGTGCCGATGTTTGATGGAGAACTCGGCGTTGCGCCGGGCCGTTTGCCGATCATCGGCCGACTAGGTTCGGGCGAATTGCGCGTCACGCAAGGTGCGACCATCAAACGCCTGTTCATCGATGGCGGGTTTGTGCAGATTCGCGGCAACGTCGTCACACTGCTGACGCCGAAGGCTGTGTTCGCCGGCGACATCAACGTCAGTACTGCGCAGACCGTGCTGCGTTCGAGCAAGCCCGAAACGACGCCGGAAGCGCAAGAGGCACGCAACAAATCCGAACAACGAGCCCGCGCTCAGATTCGCATCGCGGCGAAGAGCAAATAGTGAAACATTGGCGAGCCTAGCCGCGTAAGCGGCAGGTTGACACACCCGCAAACCTGCCGCTTACGCGGCTAGGCTCGCCAATGCGTTATTGCCGCAATCGTTACAATCGCCAAACTACGCACGAACCAGCAGCGATTCTCCAAATTCGCTGCTTTCTCATCAAGTTTCCGTTGATTCGCCGCGCCTTAATCCACTAAAATATCACCACTCGCCAGTTACGAACCCGCACGCTGTCCATCAACAAGGCGGTCCGTCGGCCATGGCATCAATCAAATGCACCAATTGTGGAGCGATTCTCAAAACGCAGGCCGAGATTCCCGCCGGGAAAAAGGTCAAGTGCCCGAAATGCACCCAGCCGTTTGTCGTGCAGCCCGAAGAGGAAGAGCCGGCCGCTCCCGAACCGGAAGAACCCGAAGAAAACGAAAAGCAAGAGGCCGACGACGAATCCGCCGAGGAGGAAGCGCCGAAGCCAGCCAAGAAAGGCAAGACCGTCGTTAATAAAGACGACGACGATGATGCGGACGCTGATGAGGACGAGGACGAGACACCCAAGAAGGCGAAGGGCAAAAAGGCCAAGGGTGACGACGATGACGAGGACGGCGAGGAAAAAGAAGACGCCGAAGACGACGATGAAGCTGCCAAGAAGAAGAAGAAAATGATCATGATCGTCGGCGGGTCCATCGCAGCCGTGCTCCTGTGCTGCTGCTTTCCGAGCGGAATCGGTGCATTGTGCAAGTACCTGGAGTTGTTCTAATAACAACGATCGGCCCACGTATAGCGCCCGCTTGATGCCTTGCCAACATGGCATCAAGCGGGCGCTATACGAAACCAATCGGTCCTTTCTTCACGTTGGCAATACTATAAACCTCGCACACCAATATCCACCTGCGAGGTTCCCGCCATGCTTCGATCCGCGCTGCCCTTCCGCATCTACGCATCCGTTCTCACGACCCTTCTCCTCGGCTATCTCTTCTGGTTCGTTGGCTCCGCCTTCATGGAGGCGTCGCAGGCTCAAGCCGACGATGCACCGGTAGTCTACAAAGGCGCACGCATCCACACCGCGTCCGGCCCCGTCATCGAGAACGGCGTGATGATCGTCCTCAAGGGCAAGATTCTCGACGTTGGCAGCGAAGGCCAAGTCAAACTCCCCGCCAACGCTAAGATTCGCGACATGACAGGCCAGGTCATCATCCCCGGCCTTGTTGACACCCACTCGCACATCGGCATCTTCGGTCGCAATCCCGGCAGCGCCGACGGCAACGAAATGACCGGCCCCGTCCAGCCTGGCCTCCGCGCCATCGACGCCGTCAATCCGCGCGATCCCGGCATCCGCATGGCCTTGGCCGGCGGTGTCACCGTTGCCAACATCATGCCCGGTTCGGGCAACGCCATCGGTGGGCAGACAGCTTATGTCCGCCTCAAGGGAACCGTCGTCGAAGCGATGCGCATCATGGTTGGCCGATTCCTCGGCGGCATCAAATTCGCCAACGGCGAGAACCCCAAAGGTGTCTACGGAAGCAAAGGCCAGGCCCCGCACACGCGCATGAAAATCGCCGCCCTGCAACGCGACATGCTCACCAAGGCGCAGGCCTACAAACGTCAATGGGATGCCTTCAACAAAGCGAAGGCCGCCGGCGAGAAAGCCACGCCCACGCAACCCGAGCGCGACATCAATCTCGACCCGCTCGTCGAGGTTCTCGAGAAAAAGCGCACCGTCCACTTCCACTGCCATCGCGCCGACGATATCATGACCGCCGTCCGCTTGTCTCAAGAGTTCGGCTTCGAGATCGTGTTGCAACACTGCACCGAAGGCTACCTCGTCGCCGCCGAACTCGCCAAGCTGGGCATCTCCGTATCGCTGACACTCATCGACAGTCCCGGCGGCAAGCCCGAAGTCATGGGCCTGCTCGAAGAGAACGCCGCCATCCTGACCAAAGCGGGCGTCAAGGTCGCGATCAACACCGACGACTTCGTCACCGAATCTCGCTTCTTCCTCCGCACCGGCGCCATAGCCGTGCGCGGCGGCCTATCCGAGGACAACGCACTGAAGGCGCTCACGCTGCACGGCGCCCAGATGCTGCATCTCGACGAGCGCATCGGCTCACTGGAAAAGGGTAAAGACGCCGACTTCGTCGTCCTGTCGGGCGCCCCGTTCAGCGTCTACACACAGGTGCTGGAGACCTACATCGAAGGCGAAAAGATGTTCGACCACGACCTACACGAGGACTGGACGCACCAGACTGGCGGGTTCGCGTTGCCCAATAGTGCGAAGCTGCTGCCCAAGCGTGCTGCCTCCCTCAAGGCGTTTCCGAATGTGCAAGCGCCTGCGATTCCGAAAGACGCGCCGAGCGCCAACGATGTACCGAAGAAACTCGCCGTGCTCGCGGGCCGCATCCATACCGTGAGCGGCGACATCATCACCGATGGCATCGTTCTCGTCGAAGATGGCAAGATCAAGCAAGTCGGCACGCGCAAGGCAATCGCGATTCCGAAGGGTTACGCCGTCGTCAGCGCCGCCGTGGTGACGCCGGGGTTGATCGACGCGCATTCGGTCGTTGGCCTGTCCGGTGCGCTCAACTTCAAGAAGGCGGATCAGGATCAGGACGAGATGAGTGACCCAAACCAGGCCGACCTGCGGGTGCTCGATAGCTTCAATCCGCGTGAGCCGCTGCTGGAGTTTGTGCGCGAGCAAGGCGTGACGGTGCTACACGCGCTGCCTGGCCGAGCGAACGTCATTGCAGGGCAGACCGGTATCTTCCGCACGGCCGGCCGAACCGCAGAACAGATGGCGATCCGGTTCCCCGCGGGCATGCTCGTCAACCTCGGCGAGATACCGAAGTCTTCGTACCCGGGTAAATTGCCGAACACTCGCATGGGCACGGCGAACTTCATCCGCACCGCCCTGAGTGCCGCCGACAGCTATGCCAAGAAAAAGCAGACCGCGAAGGAACCGCCCGCGCCGAACCTGAAGCACGAGGCGTTGGCGCTGGTGCTGCAAAAGAAAATTCCGCTGATCCTCGCCGGGCATCGTGCCGACGATCTAATGACAGGTCTGCGGATCGCGAAAGAGTTCGACGTGCAGGCGATGCTGACATTGGCGACCGAAGCGTACCTGATGCCCGACGCGATTCTCGTCGCCAAGGTCCCCGTCATCCTGCACCCGACGATGCAACGCGCGTCGTCGCCCGAAACCACCAACGGCCACCTTGGCACCGCTGCGTTCCTGGCGGACCGCAAGATTCCGATGACGATCGGCACCGCGTTCGAGGGCTATGTGCCCAAGACGCGCGTGCTGCGTTGGGAAGCCGCGATGGCCGCCGTCAATGGGCTAGGCCATGAGCGCGCGTTGCAGTGCATCACGCTTGACGCCGCCAAGATTCTTGGCATCGCCGACCGCTTCGGCAGCATCGAGCCTGGCAAGGAGGCCGACCTCGTGCTCTACGACGGCGACCCTTTCGAGCACGCCACCCACGTGACGCATACGATCATCGCGGGCCGAATCGTCCACGACCGCGCCGAGTACCTGAAGCTGCCGTTCGAGCGCCGAGCTATGCCGCTTTCGGCGACGGGCGGCGACTTCGGATGTTGCTTGGGTTCGTGGTAGTGGGAATTGCTGATTGAACCCGCTTCACGCCGAGCCAGGCGGTGCGGTCGCTGCGGCAGCGATTTTCCCACGGCGCGGCGTGTCGTATTGCAAATATGTGCCACACTACCGGCGATTGAAAAATCGTGGTGATTATTACGGACTTACGTCACAAAAAGGCCGATTTTCACCTGCTTTGCAAATCAAAGTGGTGAACACGGGCTAACGGACCGCGCGATCCGGAAACGCTGGCCAAGAGGCGGGGTCTTGCTGGTAGTATTCGCGGAAGAGATTGTACAGCACCGGGTGCTCGGCACGCATCGCTTGCGGAGTGTTGAAGTAGCATTCGGTCACCACGGCGAAGAATTCGGCGGGGTCACTAGCGCCATAGGGGTCGATCAGCGTCTTCCGGCCTTTGCGTTCCGCTCGCTGCAGTCGGCGGAACTCGTCGTTCATGATGCGTGACCAGCGCTCCGCCAGGTCGCGCGTCGGCATGTCGGGCGTGCCGTCGAATTCGCCGTTGCGCATGTCGAGTTTGTGGGCGAATTCGTGAAACACGAGGTTTTCGCCGAACCCCGGTTCGCGGGCATTGGCTTGCACTTCATCCCACGACAGAATGATCGGTCCGTTGCGATGCGCCTCGCCGAGTCGCTCGGATTCTTCGTGCAGAGCCAAATCGCCGACGATCGCGTGTTTCTGTTTGACGACGTACTCGCTGGGGTAGACCAGAATCGTTTGCACGTTCTCGAAGTAGAAGTCGTGCAACCCCAGGATCAGGACGCCAGCGAGGGCCGCAACGGTGACGCGTACGGTGTCGGTTATTTCAAGCCCGCGGCAGCCTTCCCAATCTTTCTCAGCGATGAAGATTTGGATCGTATCGCGAAGTTTGGCGCAATCGGGTTGTGACAGGACGTGATAATGCCCGACTTCGGTTCGCAGTATCTCCAACCAAGCCGACGGGAACGTTTCGGCGAGGATGCGTCGTCGTCGTCGGTTTTTCCACCAGGAGAAGAGCATGGGGACATATCCGGGGCGAGCCAACGGGCTGGGCATTTCCTTCCTCCGCTTGCGGATTAGCGTTCGGAATATCCGACGCAAACGCTAAGCCGCAAGCGGGAAGTACCAATACCTCAATGCTTAGTAGGTGACGCCGAGCATGGCCGTACCGCCGAGGAAGGTGAGGTGCCCAGTGGAGGTATTGGGCGAGCCGACGTTCCACCAGCGTGAGGCGACGGCTCCGACGCGGGAGAAGACATAGCATCGGCCGAGGCGCCAGCCGTGCTGCAGGCCGAACTCGACTTCGCCCGTGGTGACGAACGGATTGGAGTTCGCGCTAGATGTTGTTGTGGTGTCGGTGAAGGGGTTGGCATCCTGTCGTAATTGAACGCGAAGAGATTGATTGACCGTTTGATTGCCCCAAAGAAACGAGCCGCGGGCGTTGCCGTAAAGGGCGAACCCTGAGCAGATGGGATGAATGGCTTCAAAACTGACGGTTGGTCCGAGGCCTTCAAAAATATTGCTAACGTCGAGGTCGACCTGATCGAGGGAGATTGTCGTAACGCCGTTGCCGCCGCCGCCGTTGCTGCGAGTCGCATGGTAGTTCTGGAACAAGCGAGCGTAGCGAACGCCAGAACCGAAGAGGATAGTCGTATCGAAGCAATGGCATTCCTTGACGAACTCGAATTCGCCCACGTGTACCTCGACACGCTGGCGGAAGTTGTACGAATCCGTTCCGATGCCGGCAGTGAGGGCGGTGCTGGGGCCGTTGAGGACCAACGGGCCTGGGCCGGCTGAGTTAATGATGGTCGCGGCGACGGTGTTGCTCGTATTCACCTCCGAGAGGCCGGTCAAGTATGCATAATTGAATCGGGCGCCCCAGGTGTTGTGGAAAATGTAGCCTAGCGAGGCGCGGCCACCATATTCCATCGTCATTGGGAATTCACTGGTATTCCCCGTCGTGGTATTCGTAAAGGCGGTACGATTCGACAGGTACGGCACAAGATAGTACGAGCCAATTTCGGCGATGGAGTGTCCATGCCCATGTTTGCCGCGATGCGGAATATGTTGCGTCATCGGACCGCACCCGGCGGGGCCGCAGCCGGCGGGACCGCACCCATTTGGACCGCACGGGGCTTCACCATAATCAACGCCGCCAGCATCGGCAAACACCCCTCGTTTCGTGGCGTGTGGCAGAGCACGATAGCTGCCGTTCGTCGGCTGGACATTCAACGTGCCTTGCATTGTTGGAAATGGCGTGGCAACGCCCGCGTGAGGCAGTGGCTTCGCAGGCACCTCGTTCGCCGGAACAAGCGTTTCATTCGACGGCCCGAAATTGTACACGCGCGGCGCCGGCTGCTCCATCTGCATTGGTCGCATCGGTTGCGGTTGGTAGTACATCGGCTGCGGCGGGTAGGGCATGTAGCCGGGCTGACCGTACGGCTGAGCCATCTGCGGATAGTAATACTGCCCGAAGGAGCTTGGCGCAATCGCACCGAGCACGGCAATGGCAAAGAAAAACGTGAAACCACGCCACATGGCAACCTCCTTGTTTTGGATCATAAGGCCTTATCGTTCGTGATGCGCAATCGCGTAACGGAAGTGGGATTTTGGCAACGCTTCCGTGCGTTTTCGCAAGACGATCTTCGTTATCGTGTTGCATCGGCATCTCACGAACTTCACAAAACCCTCCCAACCGCATTTGGCGGTTAATATGTAAATTGCGCAGCCTACAGATCGAATAGCCCGCAGAGTTTCTACTGTGCACAGGCCAATGCCCCGTTCCATCAGGCGCAAAACCGCTACAATCCTTGCATCCTTCGCGGTTGTCAAGAATTAGGATCCAGATGTTTACATTGGGTATGCATTTGAGTCTGAGCGGGTGGAGTAGGGCTCCAGTCGACTCCTGATTCCTTTTATTCGAGCATCCCCAATGAAAACCACCTTCTTTCGCAATGGCACCATCGTCCTTGCCGACCGGCTTTTGGACGGTGGCGAGGTTGCGATCGTTGATGGCCGCATCGATGCCGTCTTGGCGGGACCGAATTCGCAACCGGGCGATGCCGAGATCGTCGATTTGGCCGGCGGGTTTCTCGCGCCGGGCTTCGTCGATATTCATGTGCATGGCGGCGCGGGGCATGATTTCATGGACGGAACCGAAGAGGCATTCATCGCGGTCTGCCAGGCCCATGCACGCCACGGGACGACGAGCATCCTGCCGACGACGACAGTCGCTCGCCACGATCAGCACCTGGCGTTTCTTGAGACATGCCGACGTTTGCGCGAGCACCGAACTGGCGGGGCACGTATCATCGGCGCGCATTTCTACGGCCCGTATTTCGCGAAGGAAGCACGCGGTTGCCATCCTGGCGACAGTGTTCGTCCGCCCCTGCCCGAGGAGTATGAGCAATACCTGGCGTTCGATTGCATCACGCGGGCAACTGTCGCGCCGGAGTTGCCCGGCGCCGAGGCGTTCGCGCGAGCTTGTACCGCACGAGGAATCGGCTGCAACGCGGGGCATTCCTACGCCACCTTTGCCCAAATGGAGGCGGCTCGCAGCTGGGGCGTGAGTCATGTCGATCACCTCTATTGCGCCATGTCCGACCGGGCAAAATTGCGCATCGAACAGACCTATCCGATGCGCGGCGGCGTCATGGAAGCGACCCTATTCTTCGACGACCTGACAACCGAAGTCATCGCCGACGGCAAGCACCTGCAACGCGAACTGCTCATGCTTGCCTATAAAATCAAAGGCCCCGATCGGCTCGCCCTTGTCACCGACGCCAATCGCGCACTTGACATGCCCGATGGTCCCTACATCTTCGGGCCGACGGACGGCGGCGAATCGATCCTTCGCAAAGATAACGTCGGCGTCATGCCCGATGGCAAGTCGCTCGCTTCCGGCGTCGTCGGCATGATCGACTGCGTGCGTACTTTCCATCGACTGACGCAAGTTCCGCTCGTCGAGACGATCCGCATGGCCAGCCTGACGCCGGCCCGCATTGCCAGCATCGATCACGACACCGGCAGCATCGCCCAGGGCAAACGCGCCGACCTGCTTGTCCTCGACCGCGACCTGCGCATCAAATCGGTGTACGTCGGCGGCGAGATCGCCGCGAAAGGTTGAGGATCATTCAAACAAGATCGTCCCAATCTGGTTTTGCCGCTTGCGGCTTAGCGCTCACGTGGTGCCTTGCGAGCGCTAAGCCGCAAGCGGCGGAATCCTTGGGACTTGATGGTTCCCGGCAAGCATCAAATGGATCGAAAGGTCCGCGTGACAACCGAACAGATTCAATTCCTGGCCGCCCCTGCTGCGAGTGATGTCGCCCTGGGCACGCTCGCGCCAGCCTTGCGCGACTGGTTCGTGACAGGCAAGGGAATGCCAACCATCGCGCAATGCTTCGCCTGGCCTGTAATCAGTGCTGGTGAGAATCTGTTGCTGTCGTCACCGACGGGCACGGGCAAGACGCTCGCCGCGTTGATGCCGATCGTCGATGCTCTCTTGCGCGAACCGCCGTCCGGATTGCGTTGCGTTTACGTCGCGCCGCTGAAGGCTCTGTGTCGCGATGCGTTTGTGGGTTTGCGCAAGACGCTGCGTTCCCTCGCCGAGGCCGGCGTCGTCGGCACGAGCAACTTGCGCGTCGGCTTACGGACGGGCGAAACCTCGCAGCGCGTTCGGCAGCATCAACGCAAACATCCGCCCGCCATCCTGTTCACAACGCCCGAAAGCCTCACGCAGATGCTCGCCCATCCGGCCTCGCATCTGATGCTGCGTGATGTTCACTGGGTAATCGTGGACGAAATCCACGCTCTCATCGGCGACAAACGTGGCGCCGACCTCGCCGTCAGCCTCGAACGCTTGCAAGCGCTTGGCATCAGCCCATTGCAGCGCATTGGCCTATCGGCTACTTGCGCGCCGCTGAAGGCAGTCGCGGAGTTTCTCGTCAGCGCCGATCGGCCATGCACCGTCGCGCAGGCGATCGACCGCGGCGCGATGCATTTCGCCATTGAGCCGTTGTTTGAGAATCTCGACTATTCCCCGAAATGGATGTCCGCGGTTCTTGGCCACATCGAGCGCGAACTCGCAGGCCGACGCACGACGCTAATCTTCACCAACACGCGCAGCCTTGCCGAGCGTTTGACCTATGCGTTGAGGCGACGCCATCCTTTGCGAGAGAAAGAAATCGCCGTGCATCACTCCGCGATCTCGGCTGCCCGGCGCCGACTCGTCGAATGGCGCCTGAAGCATGGCCGACTGTGGCTCGTCGTCAGCAGCACGAGCCTTGAGCTAGGCATCGACATCGGCACAGTCGATCACGTCATCTTCGTGCATCCGCCCGGCAGCGTGGTCCGGTTGCTCCAGCGCGTCGGACGTTCGGGGCATGGGCCGAACCAACCCCGGCGCGGCTTGCTTCTGACTGCCTCGGCAGGCGAACTTGTCGAAGCCGTCGTCACCGCCGGCGGCGGGCGCGATGGGCGCATCGAGCCTGTTCGCGTCGAAACGAACTCGCTCGATGTCCTGTGTCAGCAGATCGTCGGCCTGGCGATGACGGGACTGTGGTCCGCCGCTGCCGCGTTCGATCTTGTCTGCCGGGCGATGCCGTTCCGCGATCTGGCGCGTGCCGACTTCGACGCTTGCCTCGCCTACCTCAGCGGTCGCGGCAGCGATGGCGCGGAATGGCTTCCGTCGCGGCTGGTCTGGGAAGGCAACTGTTTCACGATTGCCGATGAACGCACTGCGCGATTGCTTCGCCGCAACCTGGGAACAATTCTTACCGAAGATTCCCGTAGTATCCGCCTGCGCGAACACCGCGATGGCGAAGCGACAACACGCCCGCTCGGCGACGTCGATGAGGTCTACGCCGATCGTTTGCAACCGGGCGATCGCTTCGTGCTCGATGGCCGATGCGTGGAGTTGAAGGAGCAGAACGCGGAAAGCCTGATCGTCGAAGAGGCGCTCGGCCGACCGGAAACACCGCGCTGGATCGGGTCGGGCGTGCCGATGTCCGGCGAGTTGGCCCGGCGAATCTACCTGTTTCGTGTACACGCCGGCGAAACACTGCGCGAGGGCGAGTCAGCATTGCGTTCCTGGTTGGCGCGCGAATGGGCGCTGGAAGCAAACGTGGCCGACACCCTGGCCGATTGGCTCAGCGAGCAGGAACGGATCAGCGAGATTCCGACGCTCACGGGGCTACTGATCGAGCGCGTTCCGATGCAATCATGCTGCGAATATTTTGTGCACACGCCATTGTCGCGTGCCGCCAACGAGGCGATCGCGCGGGTGCTGTTGCATCGATGGAGACGAACCGGCTCGTTCGCGGGCATGGCCTTGTCGGGCGATCTCGGCATCTACGTGCTCGCCCAAGCCGACGACGCGATCACGCCAGACCATTGGCGTGCCGCTTTGACCGTTGACGGGTTCGCAAACGATCTGCGCGACCAACTGCTTGGCGACGATTTCTTGCGCGATCAATTCGCTCGGGTCGCGCAGACCGGCTTGATGGTGCTGCGCAATCCCGCGGGGCGAAAACGTAAAGTCGGCGGCAGGGACTGGACCGAACGCCGCCTGTTCCACCAGATTCGCGAGCAGGAGCCAAACTTCGTGCTGCTGCGCCAGGCCAAGCATGAGACGGTGACCGGCATATGCGATCTTGAAGCAGGCGAGGCGTTTGTGCGAGAAGTTGCGTTGCTGCCTATCCGAGGGCGGACGTTATCGGCGCCGTCGCCATTTGGCGAGTGTCTCCTACGCGGTAGCTTCCGCACCGAGCCGATACCCGCGATCTCGAGTGAGGCTGGGCGATGAGCGAGCGCTGGCATGATTGGCTCCTGCTGCCGCAGCGAATTGCGTTGCACGAAGCGACAGCGACCGCGGTGATCGCCGACGTCCATCTCGGTTACGCGCAGGCCCGCCGGCAATTGGGCGACGCGATTCCACTGCGTCGAGTCCGCGACGAGTTGGCCCCGCTCTCGATTGCGGCGAAGATGCATGACATTCGGCATTTGATCATTGCCGGCGATCTCTTTGAACGCGGTTACGATGCCGAGGTGTGCACCGAATTTCTCGACGTGCTCGCGGAGTGGTACATCACGTGTATCGGCGTCGTGCCCGGCAATCACGACCGCGGCATCGACAAGGCGGCACCTTTGATACCGGTGCTCGCCGACCCGTTCGATCTCGCAGGTTGGCACATCACCCACGGCGACGGAACCGTGACGGGCGACCGCGTGATTCAGGGCCACGAACATCCCGCCACCCGCATCGCGCGTCGCAAAGTACCATGCTTCCTGACACGCGGCACGCACCTCGTTCTGCCGGCGTTCTCGCGCGACGCCGCCGGCGTGAGCGTGGAAGGCAGCGAACGCTGGATTGGCTGGGCAAGGCATGCGATTGGTGACGCGAAATGAAAAGGGCTTGCGATTTCTCGCAAGCCGGAATAAAGTGGAGTCGAAGGGGATCGAACCCTCAACCTCCGCATTGCGAACGCGGCGCTCTCCCAATTGAGCTACGACCCCGTGGGATTTCTGAATTGTACTCTTTCACGCCATTGTGTCAACCGTATCGCAGACGACAATTGTGTTCTGTTGCACAAATCTTAGGAGCCGGAAGCGTGAGTGACGGTTGAAATACACGGTCGCTCACGCTTCCGGCTCCTGGGATTTGTGAGGACACTCTTGCTCGAAGCAAGGTTCACTTCGCTCGTGAGTGGGCAGGTCGAATCGCTTTTGGCCGATACGATAACCCAACGATGATCGGCCAACGACCACCTGCGATTCACCACTGCACCTCGGAGCCGTTTCGCTTCTTCGGACGCGATGCGGAACTTGCGCTCTTGGACCACGCTCTCGCTGGCCACGAACCGAGTATCGCTGCGATGATCGGCCCGGGCGGGCAGGGTAAGACCGCAATCGTGCAGCACTGGCTGCAGCGCCTCCTTTCACCGGTTCCATCGATCTCGTGCGACGGCATCTTTCTCTGGAGTTTCTATCGCGGCAAGGACAGCGACCTGTGCCTGCGCGAAATGCTCGCCTATGCCGACGGACTCGATAAACCGCCCGATGTCTCCGCCAGCTTCTGCGTCGATCGGCTTTTGCAAACATTGCGGAAGGAACGCTGGGCGCTGGTACTCGATGGCACGGAAGTCGTGCAGCACGATCAAGGGGCCTGGTTTGGGCGCTTCGTGCATCCCGAGTTGGCTCGGCTGTTGGAAGAATTGGCCTCGTCGCCGATCCCGGGCGTCGTCGTGCTGACGAGCCGATTTGCGATGCCAACACTTGAGCATCGCCGTTTCGCGCGAACGTTGTCGCTGAGCACGCTGGATGTGCCGAGCGCCGTCGGCCTGCTTGGAAGCCTTGGCGTGGTCGGGCCAAGCGACGTGCTGATCAAAGCGGCGAATGCATGCGGGTTACACGCCAAGGCCGTCGAACTGCTCGGCACCTTCCTGACGCGTTATCACCAGGGCAACGCGGGGCAGCATCGTTTGCTGCCCGCGACGAACATCGACGGCGCCAGCGATGAAGAGCTGCGTGTCACCCGTGTTTTGCAGGCGTTGCAATTCGCAATGGCGGTCGAACTGCAAGATATCGTCGCCCTGGCCACATCGTTCCGCCAGCCGGCTACGGAAACTCGCTTATACGAGTATCTTCGCAGCGTCTCGGTACGCCACCTTCTCCATGATACGTGGGGCCGGGCGTACTCGTCATTTCAAGAGCGACCTGAGAGCTGGCTGCAGGAACAAGTGCAGACGCTGGTCGATCTGCGATTGCTCGAGCGTGTGCCGTTGGGGCGGTCGGAAGGCGGGCGGGCGGACAGCATCGTGCTCGATGCGCACCCGCTGGTGCGGCGAGGATTCGAGCATCGGCTCGGCGGCGAAGGGCATGCGGCGCGGAGCCGGGCGGGATTCCTGCGCGGCCGGCCCGATCGCCGATCGCCGGCGAGCCTCGAGGAAGCCCGCGAAGAGGTCGAGTTGTTCCACGCCTACGCCGACGCAGGATTGTGGAACGAAGCCGACAGCACGTTTGTTGCCCTGGACAATCCGAAGCATCGCTTCCTCGCCCCGGCATTTGAGCGCGATCTGCTGCTGCGCTTTTTCCCCGCCAACGATTGGCGTCAACCGCCGCTTTGGCCTGGCTTTGGACGATTCCGCAGTCTGGCGATTTGCCTCGAGATGCTCGGTCAATTCGCGGATGCCGTTGCCGTCTATCGTCCCGCCGATGCTGCGTTGCGAGGCGATGCGTTGATAGCGCTCGGCGAGTTGCAGCCGTTCGTCGATCATCGGCAAGCGGCGCATCCCTGGCAGACGCTTTGGCAGGCATATCGCGCGCATGCCTTGAGTTTGCTTGGACATCACGACGAAGCACTGCATGTCGCCCAGATGGTCGTGCCGACCGATGTCTATGAATGGGTGCATGTGTTCGAGTGTTTCCTGCGTATAGGCCGACTTGAAGCGCTCGATTTGCAAAGCCTGCTCTACCGCCCGCCGTTCGCGGATGAGCATCGCTGGAGTCAGCTGGCGCGCGAGCGGATGCGGCTCGATTATTTGCGTATTCAGAGCGATGCCGCGCTTGGCCCTGCTTACCGGGCATTGCTCGACGCTTACGACCGCGGCGGCTTGCCGTTCGAGCGTGCGCTTACTCGCCTGGGATATACGCAGTTTCTCTTGTCGATCGGCGAGCGGGCGGAAGCGCGGGCGGTCAACGTCGTCACACTTGAGCTTACCCAGCGATTTCAGATGAAGCGCCTGGAACAGGACGCCATCGCCCTGGCCGAGGATCGGCGCGAAGCGAGTCGCCCGTGACGCGTAGTGATTGCCCGAGTGGGAATCGTAGGGTGTGTCGGCGCTGGCGCTTGACGCACCCTACGATTCAAAAGGAGCACCATGCCAACGACGCCGCTCGATTTCAGCAAGTTGAAGGTCTTCCCGCTTGCTCAGCGTGAGAGTCTGACGCGTGCCGAGGATATTCTGATCGATCCCGCGCGTTCGCCAGCGGACTGCGGCGAGCGGAACCTCGCAATCATCCGCGAATGTGCCGACCGGATCCGCGAAGCACGTCGCCGTGGCAAATCGGTCATGCTCATCTATGGCGCGCATCTGTTGCGCAACGGAGCAGCAAGCATCCTGGGCGAGATGATGCGAGCGGGCTGGCTAACGCATCTTGCGACCAATGGCGCCGGCACGATCCACGATTGGGAATACGCCTGGTTTGGCGCCTCGACGGAGAGCGTCGAGCGCAATGTCGCGACTGGCACTTTTGGCACGTGGGATGAGACCGCCGTCAATATCCACCGCGCGCTCTTGGCCGGCGCACTGGACGGGCTGGGCTATGGCGCGACGCTCGGGCGCTATATCACTGAGGACGGCGCGACGTTGCCAAGTGAAGCCGAGTTGAGTGAAGCAATCGCCCGCGAGCCGGCCCATCCCCTGACGGCTGCTCGCGCGGATTTGTTGAGCACGATGCGCAATCAGCGTTGGCCTGGCGGGCGTTTTTCAATCGCGCATAACTGGAAGCATGCGTCGATCCTGGCTCAGGCCTGGCAGCAGGGCGTCGCGCTTACCGTGCATCCGGGCATCGGCTATGACATCATCGCGAATCATCCGATCTTCAACGGCGCCGCCATCGGCAGAGCCGCGGAGCTGGACTTCAAACTGTTCGGCGGCGCGGTCGAAGGGTTGGACGACGGCGTCGTGCTGTCGGTCGGCTCAGCGATCATGGGCCCGCAGGTGTTCGAGAAGAGCCTGAGCTGCGTCAACAACATCCGGCGAAGCGAGGGCCGCCCGATTGTGCAGGGCCATGCGATCTATGTGGTCGATCTGCAAGACAGTGGCGGCTGGGATTGGTCGCAAGGAGAACCGCCGAAAACGAACCCAGCGTACTACCTACGCTTTTGCAAAAGCTACTCGCGAATGGGAGGCGCGATGCATTACCTCCAGTGCGACAACGCGGGATTCGTGCATCAACTGTTGCATGCACTTCGTGGTCGTGGCACGTAGCGGAACTTTTTTCTTGTCGCTTGCATGTAAAGAAAATAGCGGAACCAATCGGTCGCTTTTGGGTTTATATTAACGCGCCCGACAAAAGTACAAGTCGGAAGCGTAATCGACGGATTTCTACAGTCCGTCGCTTACGCTTCCGGCTCGTAACCTTCGGAGCATCGCATACGATGTTGAGCCGCATGTTGATGGGTGTTGGGTTCGTCTTTCTCGTCGGCGTTGCGCATGCCGACGAGTATTCGGGTACGCTCGTCAAAGTCGCCGACGGCAAAGTCACGTTCACTCGAGGTACAGGCAAAAAGAAGAAGGAATTCTCCGTACCCATAGCTGAGAAATGCCGGGTATTCGTCGCCAAGTACAATTCCAAAACAAAAACCTTCGAGGCAGGCGCTGAATTCGAAGGCGGCGTGAGCAACCCGATCTTCAAGCATTTAGAAAAAGAATCCTTCGAGTCCTGGATTGTGACTGACGCCAAGAACGAAACGATTCACGAATTGAGGTTGTTTCAATTAACGACGAAAAAAAAAAAATCGAAATGAAGTCATTCCCCGATGATGGCCATCGGGATTTGCATAATGACGGTCCCCCTAACAGGAGTAGCTCTATGTTGCGTCAAGGTCTGTTCGCGTTGGTAATGATGGTTCTGTGCTTCACGTTCGTGGCCGCCGAAACGATCAAAGGCAAGGCCTCGAAAGTCGATGAGAAAAGCATTACGGTTGCTGAAGAAGGCAAAGACGGCAAGGCGTATAGCTTTGCCAAGGGCTGCAAGTTCTCCAAGATGGTCAAGAAAAACAAAGAAGAAATCAAGGATGGCGTGAAGGACGACGTGTTCGCCAAGATCGGGAAAAAAGGCCTGACTGTCACGATCGAAACGAACAAGGAAGGCGAAGTCACCGAAGTTATCGTCGGCGGCAAGAAGAAAAAGACGACCTAAGTTTCTGCGTTTAGCTGCTCGACTTTGGCGAGCGCGATGGGGTACTGCACAACGTGCAGCTCGCGCTCGCTGAAAGCGAGCGGCTAAACAAATTCGGGCCAATGATCAGCCCCAGACTTTGCGCTGTCTTGAGGAATGGATGCCGAGCGCTTTGCGATATTTCGTCACGGTTCGACGTGCGACGGGGTAGCCGACTTCGGAGAGTTTCGTCACCAAATCCTCATCGGAAAGCGGGTTCGACTTGTCCTCGCCGCCGATGATTTCAAGCAGCCTCTGCTTGATCGTTTCCCACGCCACATCTTCGCCACTCGCCGTCTGCGTCCCGCCGCCGAAGAAGCGCTTGAGCGGAAAGACCCCGCGAGGCGTCTGGATCCATTTATCATCGACGGCTCGGCTTACCGTGGTCACGTGCACGCCGACGGTTTCAGCGATTTGTTGCATTTTCAGCGGTTCGATGAAATCCGGCCCGCGCTCCAGAAACGCGCGTTGATGATCGATGATCGCCTTGGTCACCTTGGTCAGCGTCGCTCGGCGTTGTTCGATGGCGTCGATCAGCCATTTCGCCGACTGAATTTTACGCTGCAACCATTCGCGTGATTTGGCGTCGAGGTTCTTGTCCTTGAGCATTTCAAAATGCTTGAGGTTGATGTAGATGTTCGGCATCCAGTCGTCGGTCAGGCGGATGTCGAAATCGTTCTGGTCGTTCTTGTCGAGGATGATGTCCGGCGTGATGTATTGCACATTCTTGGTCGCGAACTTGGCGCCGGGCTTCGGATTGAAACGCTTGAGGATTTCGATCGCCTCTTGAATCGTCCGCAAATCATAGCCGGTCTTCTTTTGGATCAAGGGCATGCGATTGTGCTGAATGTCTTCAAGGTGATTGAGGATCAGCGCCTTGACGATATCGCGGTGCGGCGTGTTGAGCGCAACCTGCAGGTACAAGCACTCCTTGTAATCGCGTGCTCCGACGCCGGGCGGATCGAGGCGCTGAAGATCATCGAGCGTCTCCTCGATCTGCTCAATCGTCACGTCTTGTCCGTAAGCGGCGCGGATATCCTCGAGCGGCGTAATGAGGTAGCCACGCTCGTCGAGATGCGAGATCATGAAAACTAACAGGTCGATGTTGATTTCGGTGGCATCGAGATAGGGAATCTGCTCGTTGAGATAATCTTGAAGCGACTGCTCGCGCTCGGCCATGTTGGCCATGGCGTCGTGTTTTTTGTCCATTTCCTCGGAGACTTTGTTGGTCGACGGCCGAGATTCTTCGTCGAAGTAGTCGGACCAGTCTTCGTTGAGGGCATCCATGCGTTCAAAGTCTTCTTCGCCGCTCTTGGCGTCGATGACGAGTTCCTGCTCCGGTGCATCGGGCGAGGACTCAGGCTCGGCCGGCGAATCTGCTTCGACGCCCTCGCCGAGTTCGGGCGTTTCCGGGTAGCCTTCTTCGGTTTGGCCTGGCTCGCGCACTTCGAGCACGGCGTTGTCCTGGAGTTCAAGCTCGATGCGTTCCTGCAGCGCCATCATCGGCAGGGTAAGGATCTCCATCGATTGGATCATCCGTGGCGAGATGATCTGCGAGAGTTCCGCTCGCATTTGCGTGCCAAGGTTCAACTGCATGGGATCTCCGTCTGTCATCGCTTGTCGTTTAGCGTTCGCATGGCATTGTGCGAGCGCTAAACGACAAGCATTGAATCAAAACGCTCGGCGGCCTTCGAGGGCGTCGGCAAGCATCTGGGCGTTGGCGAATTCGAGGCCGGAACCCGACGGTAATCCGCGAGCGAGGCGGGTGATGTTCGCGCCGGTCCCCGCAAGCAAGTTCGAGACGTACAGCGCGGTGCCATCGCCTTCGAGCGTTGGGTTGGTGGCCATGATGATTTCCTTGACGCTGTGCTGATTGATTCGCTGGAGCAGTGCGTCGATCGTCAGCTTGTCCGGACCGACGCCTTCGAGCGGCGCGAGTCGGCCATGCAGGACGTGGTAGAGTCCGCGATAGGCCGACGCACGTTCCAGCGAGGCGACATCTCGCGCCTGTTCGACGACGCAGATGATGTTCGGGTCACGCTTGGGGTCGGAGCAGATGTCGCACAACTCGCCTTCGGTCAGGTTGCAGCATTGCCGACAGCGGCGGACGTTTTGTGCGACATCGCGCAAGGCGTCGGCCAGCGCGAGCACGTTCTTGACGTCGGTGTTGAGCAGGTAATGGGTAATGCGCTCAGCGGACTTTGGACCGATGCCCGGCAACTTGCCGAGTTCTTCCATGAGCCACGCAATGGAGCTGCCGGTGGGTTGCACGTCGAATCTCGTTTCTCGATAGCTATACTTCGCACGGCTGGAATTGTAGTGTTACGGGACGAATCGAATCTTTTCCGAGCCGCGACCGTCAGGGAGCGGCCGACAAGATGCCGGCCGCTCGTGGTCGGCCGCTCCCTGACGGTCGCGGCTCGGAATGGCGCCGAACCCGTCATGAATGGCGGGCTATACAGGGGATCCATCACCCCGGCAGCTGGAATCCCGCGGGGAGGCCGATGCCCAGGCCGCCGGCCATCTTGGACGTTTCCTCAGCGACGGCTTGCTTGGCCTTCTGGATCGCCTGCGTAACAGCGGCACGGACCAAATCCTCCAGCAACTCTTTGTCCTTCATCCCTTCGTCGCTGATGACGCACGAGATGAGCTCCATGTGGCCATTGACTTTGGCCTTGACCATGCCGCCGCCGGCGTCGCCCTCGGCAACGATCTGGGTGATTCTGCCCTGGAGTTTGCCCATTTCCTCCTGCGTCTTGGGGAGGTTCTTTATCAGGCTGGCGATCTGGCCGAGTTTCTCGAATCATGGTGTAATGCTCCGCGATAGGGTATTCGTTTAGCGCCGGCAGAATGTAATGCCGTCGATACATCATGCGGGCGCTAAACGGGGGAACGGATGGGCCTATTCTTCGGTTGTCGTTTCTGGAATTTCCCCCGGCTCTGTCTTCACCGGCGTGCCGAAACCTTCGTCGAACACGATGACCTGGGCACCAAGCACGTCGGTAGTGCGTTTGACCATCGGCAGCTTCATCATCTCGGCCCGCGCCTGGCGTTGCTGGCCCATGGCGGTCGCGGAAGAGGAGCGTACCGGGGCGTTGGCATCGGTGCCATCGTCCGTCCATTCGACCTTGAGCGAACAGGCTGCACCGACCATGCCGCTCAGCCGGTCGGCGATCTTGCCGAGTCGAATGGAGTCGATAAACAGGTTACCGGGAGTATTATAACGTCGGGGCACGCGAAAAGCCAGTGCATTTGGCGCAGAAATTGCTACATTCGCGCGTCGAAGTTCGGATTGTTCCGCAAAGCCAAGATGAGTAACAGTTTGCCTCCATATACCATCAAAAGTCTGCTCGTTCAGCTCAACGGTCGCACCTGTGGGCGTGCTTGAGCTATCCGTCGTCACGTTTTTTTTTTCCGGCGTGACTGGTGCCGGCGCCCGCGCGAATCCGCCAGATGGAACCGACGCTTTGGCGGGCGTTGCGATCATCCCGCCTTCCTTCGCCAAGAGTTGGGCGATCTGGGCGATCGGCACTAGGTCGGCCAGCATCGACATGCGAACCAACGCCATTTCAAATAACGCCCGCACATGACTGCTGCCACGCATGCGCGTCTTGGCGGCGGCGAAAATGTCCATCCCCGCCAAGATCGTGTCGAGGCTCACGCTCGTCGCATGGCGCTGTAACACATCCCGCCGGGCACTCGATACGCTCACACTCTGACCCGACAAACCCGCCGCGTTGACGACCATCAAGTCGCGCCAATATTCAATCAGCTGATCGAGCAATTCGCCCAGCTGCTGGCCGGCGTTGACGATGTCGTTGACGATCTCCAGCGCTAGCTTCGCGTTCTTCGTCAGTACCGCTTCCGCGATGGCAGTGACGCGATCCTCATGAGCCGTGCCAAGCATTTGATGCACACGATCCACCGTCAATCGGTCGCCGCTGAAGGCGAGCAGCTGATCGAGCAGTGATTGGCCATCGCGCATCGATCCACCGGCTCGGCGGGCGATCGCTTCCAGAGCCTCGTCGTCGGCTTGCATGCCTTCGGACGCCACGATCTCACGCAGCCGATCCATGATGCCCGTAATGCTGATGCCGCCGAAATCGAAACGCTGGCAGCGCGATAGGATCGTAATCGGAATCTTCTGCACTTCGGTCGTCGCGAAGATGAACTTTACGTGTGGCGGCGGCTCCTCGAGCGTCTTGAGCAGGCCGTTGAATGCCTGCGTCGAGAGCATGTGGACTTCGTCGATGATGTAGATTTTGTTGCGCGATCGGCTCGGCCGAAATTGGACGTTCGAGCGCAGATCGCGAATGTTGTCGATGCCGTTGTTGCTGGCACCGTCGATTTCGATGACGTCGGTGTCTTCGCCGGTGGTGATGGCTTTGCAGATTTCGCATTCATCGCAGGGTGTCGGCGTCGGGCCTTTGACGCAGTTGATCGCTTTGGCAAGGATGCGTGCTGTGCTGGTCTTACCCACGCCACGTGCGCCGGTGAAGAGGTAGGCATGGGCAACCCGTCCTCTTTGCAGAGCGTTGATGAGTGCCTGCGCAACCGGTTCCTGGCCGACGAGGTCCGCGAGCTGCTGCGGACGATAGCGGCGTGCGAGCACGGTATACTCGCCTACGGGCGGCGACGGAGTGGATTCGGACATCGGGTCTGTAGGTTTCTTCTTGGCCATCCCGCTATTTTATGATCAACGACGTGTTGTGAGAAAAAAATGCCGTTCCGCTGATTAACAACGAAATATTGTGATTGATTAGCCGCTCGCCTTTCGCGAGCGGCTAATCATTTGGATTCTCACTTCCGCCGATTGTTCCACGGGAACGGGTCGACCACCTCGACGGGCAGCGTCGAGATGCGTTCGCCGAGGATGCCCTCGAATATCGAGGCATAGACGCGGTCGATCTTCGACATCGAATGGGCGGCCATCAAGACGTGCACTCGGCCTTGCGTGCCGAGCACCCAGCCGCGGCCAGCGCGGTCTTGCACGGCTTTTGCGCCGGCGGCGTTCTTGGCGTTTTCTTGCTGAGCGCGGAACGTCACGTCCGGGCCGTCGATCGGCGCCGGACGCAGTACCGGAGCGAGCGGCTGACCCGTTGGATCGCGGTACGTCAGCGAATCGTTGGGGTCCTGCTTTTCGGGCGGATCGAACGTGATCGGCTCGACAACCAGGCCGTGCTCGCGCTTGAGCTTGTCGGCATGGGCGGTGCGCATGTAAATCTTGAATTTGCCGCCGTCACCTTTCGACTCGGCGACTGCCTTCTTTACAGTTTCGACAGTCCACTGGGCCTCGCGCAGGAACTGATCGCTATTTACGGGGCCTGCGACGGCGTGCAACACGCGGCCATCAGGTGCACAGAAGTAGCAAGCGACGTTGCCGCCTTGTTTCTGCTTCCCGACGATGCGGAACGTGCCGACGCGCTGAAATGCGGCGACGAAATATTTCTCGACGAATTCGCCGACTTTCGGACTGGCCAATGCGTTCACACGGAGCGCTTCGGCGTTGTTTCAGGTATAGTCGGGTTCTTCAAAGTAGCCGGAGATGTGAATCACCAGCACGAGCTTCTCTTCTTTGGCGGCTTTCGTCGCCGCCTCTTTGGGATCCTTGGCGAATTTGACGCTTGTCCCATGATCGCCGCAAGTCGGCTCAATCGGGAGCGGCGAGGCGGGTTTTTTGCCTCCGGCCGATGCGGACAGGGTGAAACTCGCGGTCAGGGCAGCGACGGCGAGAAGACGCAGGAACCAACGCACGTGGGGCCTCCTTTCGAGTAACGGATTTCGCACGGTGTACACAGATAAGACGAATGATGACGCGATTTCGTTTGCGCGACGATATCGGTGGTGCTTATCTTATTACGACAGCGCTAGATCGAGAATTTGGCCCGCATTGTAGCCGAATTCGTGAGAATTCGGACGACTTGGGCAAACGAGGTAAGGCCGAATTCTCACGAATTCAGCTACAGGATACGATGTAGCGCTGTCGTATTATATGATATCCGCATTATCATGCAGTATTTAATTCTACAGCGCTACCTGATTCATAACGTCCTTGTATAATAAAGAACTTATGGAAAAAACAACACGCTACCACATTTGAATGGACATATGTATCATTGCCGTCGGTTGTTCATTCATTCAAAGCAGTTGCGATTTGTGTACAAATGCTAACTAGCGCTGTAGAATTAAGGTGCACACGCATGAGTTCCAATATGCGTCGGGAAGACAAGAAACGGCGGCGCGAAAAACGCCAGTCCAAAGGAGACCGCGCTGGCGACCGGGTGGACGACCTCATCAAAATGCTGGATCGTGCCGAGAACACGCCACCGCCCGCGACCTTCCCCGGCGGGTGCGACCCGTCCGTGAGCCGACCGGATGCCCTGAAATTCGAGTTCTCGCAGTGGCTTTCCCGAAGTTCGGGGAGCGATCTCATGCGGCGGTTTGAACGGAACATCAAGCATGGACTGCTCTGTTTCGTGCCTGAGATCGATCATTGGGCCATGGAGGAATTTTTCTGGCACGGAGCAGCTAACGATTCGTGGCAGCCGATCGACGCGTTTCTGACGGCGCATGGCGACCGGTTTCCGCCCGCCGCCCGCGAGCAAATCAAACTCTGGAAGCAGGCCAAGATCGGTTGTTACGAAGTTGGCGCCTGTGCCGACGACCTGATCTCGCTACGTGAACGCGATCCGCTAACCATGCAGCCCGTCGGCGATTGGGTGCGGGCCATCGCGCTCAACATCGGCGGCGTGAACGCTTATGCTTCGCAAAAAGGCTCTGTTAGCGTGACCTATCTTGCGCCATGGGCGCCGGAGCAGAATATCTATTGCGCCATGGGCTACGGTATGGGAATGCCCGCTAACGATTGTGCGTCGGCAGCCGTATTGGTCCAGGGCATGCGAAACATCAAAGCCGTGGCCGTCCCGCTGCCGTTTCGGACGGGCAAAGTCGCTTTGCAGCAATGCCTCGAAAAATGGCTCCAGCGCGATTGGTTCACGTGGATGAAGGAACACGTTCGCTGCCCGTTTCCGGCGCTCGTCACGCTGCCGGAAAGAGGCCAGCGAATTCTCACGATCGACGACTGGGTCACGCAGACCGCCGAGGAAGCCGAGCGGATTGGCCTCCATTTCTGCGCCGCTATCACGCCGGAAGAAGTCGGCGTCCTCGGCGGCACGACTCTTATACCGCTCGATTTTGCAGGGTCAACCGCCACGGCGTTGGCGGAGTATCAGGCCTTTCGCATCATCACCGACAATCTGATGCAGCGGGGCCGTCGGTAGTTCCGTAGCATAAAACCTCAGAGCCGGAAGCGTAAGTGACGGATTGATGAAAACCGTCGCTTACGCTTCCGGCTCGTGATTCGGAATCGCTGGAGGCCGACATCGTCGCCAAGACACTGACGCGGTTCCTCGACCGCTATCAGAAAGACCCCGCGTCGGCGGCGAAAGTGCTGCGCGTCGGCGAATCGCCCATCCGCCCCGGCCTCGTCGAGCCGGAGTTGGCCGCGTATGCGTTGATCGCGAACCTGCTGTTGAATTTGGATGAGACGATTACGCGGAATTGATGGGTTTGACGTAAGCCCAGAGGTGAGGTACTCCGAACCTCTGGGATAAACGACGGCCGGGGCGGTATTGAAAAACTGGAGAAATGCTCTGACATTTTATTCCAGGTCAAAGCGTGATGGAAAAGGGTCGTGACAACTTTCTCCGATTCAATTCCAGAGCGATGCTCCAGTGAACGCCTACGGCATGCGCCACAGACATTCTTTCAGCCTGCGCCTTCCCTTTTCGGACTTCAAACATTGACTCGGCGAAAGGCCATCGAGCGCCGGAACTGCCGAGACCAACCAGTCGAATACTTGGTCTCCAAGATGGAGGTGGCAAGCCATCGCGATATCCAGATCGCCCTCTACAGCTGATAAAAGCTGTGCTTGGTTTGGGCACATCCGCCATTCCGATTCGCAAACAATCGCGAATTGATGGAAGCCGTCATCGCCAGCGTAGTAGTCTTCAAGCGGCAATTTTATGTCCTACCCGCGAACGACTAAGTTCACCTGCTGCGGCGGCCGGTGAGACTTTGAACCCTGATTTCATGCTGTGTCGCCGCAGTCCGGTGAAACGATTTGGTCGGCGGCTCATTCCTTGACCTCGATCCCGAACTCCGAGAAACGCACCCCGAAGTGGGGGAACAGAATGTGCTCCTCAAACATCGACAACTCCTCATCGGGGATGCGGGTGAATGTCGAGTTATTATTGGGAGCCCACCATTTATCAGGACCGTGATACGGCTTGACCTCGGTAGCCGCAAGAATGAGCCGAAACGTGCGGTCTACCCACCCGTCGCCGTACTCACAGAAAAGGTTCGGCGGTCCAGAGAACTGACCAAGGATGTAAATGCCTTTGTTGCCATGCGTGAGATAAAAGTAATCGCCGATCTTGGCATTGATGAAATCCTCGCCTTGTGATGTGGTCGAGCTCCCTTTTGCGCCGGTTCTACCATGCACATAGACGAGTCCTTGCTCGATCGAGAGAAGTGTATCTTGGGCGGTGAAGTCGCCACCTTGGGACAGTTTCCAAAAACGTGGTTCCATGATGCTCCCCTTCGCCAACCGCCGAACGACGCATTTTAGCAGCAGGGGCCGCTGAAGAGGCGATGAGGCGCGAAAAACCCTCATGCGTCCCCAACTTGCTGCAATGCTTTGTTCAGCGGCACATGCGCCTCAGCCGATAATCACATTACGCTCAGTCGAACTATTGGCCGCCCCAGCCTTTCGGCGTAGGCAATTTCATTTTGTGTTGATGGGCCGGTGTATGGCGTGCCTCCCGCCTTTGTATCGATGTCAACGACCAACACCTCGCTGGCCAAATCAATCTTCCGGAGGTGGAGTTCGTCAAGGGCGGGTTTGGCGGCGCTATCGGTAACGTCAGCGTTTGGCAAATTGTCGGCCTTCACCTCCGGCCCAACCACGATCTTGCCTTCGAGTGTTAAGCGGCGTCGCTGCCGAGCCATCTCGTCCCAAAATTTGCCGCTTCCACAAATACATACGATGGGCGGTGACTTCTTGCTGTCCGACATTTGAATGCTCCATTGTGCGATGCAATCACTTCTTCACGACAAATACCGAGTCAATGATTGTGAAAGCGCTGTTAGCCGGGCGACCGCTTTTGTCCATGATACCGGTTGACCCGGACCGGAGGCAGCGGCTGAAGACGATGCGAGACCTTCGCTAGTTTGCACCAGCAATCAGGCAATCGGGCAATCGACGTCGAAATTCTTGCTACCAGGGTGCGTCATCGTAACGGACCTGGATAACATTTCCTTTGCGCAAACGAAGATTTACTTTTCTATTCCCGGCCGATGAAACCTTGTTGTAAATCCACACGTCATCTCCGCGGCTTCCCCCAGGGCCAATCGCCGGTCCACCGGGAACAATCTGGTCAGGTTCGCCTATTGAGCGAAGAACCTCATTTGAAGACATGCCCAAAAGATTCAAATCAGCTTTACCCGCCTTACCCCCGTTCTTTTCGTCTTTAATCGCCCCTGGCTCCTTCTCCGGCGCGTTGCCGAGTGCCGCGTCTTTCTGAATCACTGCTGGGGCGTTCCATGCCCCCCAGCGGTACGCGACTAAGCCCCCACCCGCGACACAGCAGACCATGAGAGCGCCGACAATGCCGAGGCCGCCCACCGCGAAAATCCAGGTCGGGAATCCTTCACGCTTAGGTTGTTCAGTCATGGCCAACTCCTCCACTTGATGGCGACGGCGGATTTGCGGAGGACGCCACCTCGACGCGGCGCATTGATCGCTCGGTGCCGAACCTCATTTTAGCGTGCAAATGCGCACTCTTGCAACGTGTGGCGTAGTATAGTTCCTGTGCGCCATATAGCATAGGATGATTTCATTAAATGTCGCACCGCAATAGAAATGTCCCCATTTTCGTTGCATTAGAAATGTCCGCATACATTTCTCTATGCTTTCTTCTTGAACCCTTTTCGCCAGGGGTGATTCGTGGCTGGGCGCCATGGGCTTTTTTGGGTAGTCTCGCCCTTGCCAAC
>SIAQ01000157.1 GCA_009697105.1 Gemmataceae bacterium
GTCGTCACCGTTCAGCTCTGCTATACCAGTTTCGACACGCGATTTCGCACCATGCTCGATAGCGATCTCTTTCTCCCCGAACACGGCTGGGACGACCCCGCTCGCCGTGAAGAAGCCGGCATCCCCGACGACGTCGTCTATCGCCCCAAGTACGACATCGCTCTCGACCAGATTCGCAACGCGCTGGCCAACGGCGTCCGTTTCGCTTGGCTCACGTTCGATGAATGGTACACCGGTTGTCCGACATTCTTGGCGGGACTCGAATCGCTCGGCCAACGTTTCGTCGGCGAAGTTCGGCGTAACTTTCGCGACTGGTTGTGTGATCCACGCGGCGAAACGCGTGCCGTCTATCGCGATGTCGAAACTCTATGCCGTTATTCCCGCGCCATGATGTGCCAACCTTGTGATTGGCGACAACTATTTTTCCGGTCAGCGACAATTACCAACTCGCCTTAACTCCCAGCATGCTTTTCTCGTCCAATACGCCCTGCGCCGCTAGCTGATGGCGTATTGGACGAGAAAAGCATTGCCACACTGCGACGACTTGCGTCATTCCGATAATTGTCGTTAGACACAAAAATAATTGTCGCTCATCACAAAGTTATCGACGAAAAGACCGGCAAATAAGGAGCGCCGAAACAAATGTTCGGTTCTCCTCCAAGTTTGGGGAAATGAACACTCAAGCCCAAGGGTGAGGTACTCCGAACCCTTGGGATCCCAGCGGTTCGGAGTGCCTCACCACTAGGTTTTCATCAAATTCCACAACTCTGGCGCTAAGCCAACTTTGACGCCACCCTCAAAAGTCGATTTCCGCGGCTGAAACGTAAGCGAGGCGGCCTGAATGCCTCGCTTACGCTTCAGCTGCGAACGGAAATTTGACTTTTGAGGGGCGCGTCAACTTTCCCTTCGTAGCTTGAGATGCCACGTTGGAATTGGCGGTCGGCCTCATATTCGCGCCAGATCGGATGTTTCTCGTAGTCGCTAATTTCGCCGCCATCTCGCCAGTCCCACACGGTTTTTTCCCCCTTTTGCCCTAGAATTCCTAAAGTAATCCGGTAATATCAACTCAAACCGCCCATCCTTTCCAGATTATTATTGCTGACGTTACAGCGACGGAATGGGTAAGGGCACCTAACCTTTTCACCGAGGAGCTTTGAGATGAAGAAGATGTTGGCAGTGGCTTTCTTGGCGACCGTTGCGATGGTCGGCCTCACTCAGGACAGCGAAGCGAATGGCGGCGGCTTGTTCCGTCGCTCCCGCGGTTGTGGCGATTGCGCGAAGCCTTGTGCGTCCGCGGCTCCGGCAGCGGCTCCCGCACCTGTCAAGTACGAAGAACGCAAAATCAAAGTGGCCAAGATCGTCAAGGTCGAGGAAGAAATCGACGTTCTGGAATGCAAGCGCGTTACCAAGGACGAGAAGCGCAAAGTCATCGAGTGCACCACCGTTAAAGAGGAAGTTGAATACAAGTACACGGTGATGGTCCCCAAGACGGTTGAGAAGAAAGTTCAATGCACGACCTACAAATGCGTCAAGGAAACGGTCACCGAGAAGGTTCCCGTTTGCAAATTGGTTCTCACGAAATGCGTTGACGAATGTGGCCGCTGCCACATCCGTCTTGAAAAAGTCACCACGATCGAAACGGTTTCCCGTTGCGTCGTGAAGCGCGTCCCGGTCGTCACCGAGAAGACGGTCAATGTCACGGAATGCACGCCGGAAATCCGCACGTGCAAGAAGACTGTTTGCAAAGTCGTTCGCACCGAAAAGGAAATCACCGTCAAGGTTTGCAGCTTCGTCACCGAGAAGGTGAAACGCAAAGTTACCGTCTGCAAAACCATTTGGGAAGAACAAACCGTTCGCGTCGCCGTCGGCAGCACCTCCTGCGGCAGCAGCGATGGCGGCCACGGCCGTCGCCTTAGCGGCCTCTTCCGTCGCGGCGATTGCTGCAACTAATCCTGCGGTTCACGCAGCCTTTCAACCTGAACGTCCCCGCGCATCTCGCGCCGGGACGTTTTTCGTTTTTCGCCTACGGTTTAGCGCTCGAACAATCTCGCGCGAGCACTAAGCCGCGACCGGAACACGAGAAGCCTCACCGCGTGCCCCTTTATCCAGCCTACGCAATCATCTCATAGAATAGTCGCACGGTACCCCTTCCCAAGCATCGGAGCAACCCATGCGCAGTATATGGTTCTGGCTGTCGGCGGCAACATTCGCATTCCTGACCGCGACTCTCGTTCTGATGACTCCCGTCGCAGCCGAGGAAGTCGGCGACGAAAAATCGAGCAAGCACCCCAAGCTTGTCGTCCTCATTGTCTTCGATCAGATGCGCGGCGATTACCTCCAGCGTTGGCAGCCGCTCTTTGGCGAGGGCGGGTTCAAACGGCTGCTCGCCGAAGGGGCTTCGTTCACTAACTGCCATTACCCTTACGCCTACACCTTGACCGCGGCAGGCCACGCCTCGCTGGTGACGGGCACAGCTCCTGACAAGCACGGAATCATCGCCAACGAATGGTATGACCGTTACAAAAATCGTGACACCGTCACATCGGTTACCCCATACCTCGAGGACAAAGCGAATGGCGCAGGACCATATCGGCGCAAAGTCGAAACCGTCGGCGATGTGTTGTTGCAGGTACTGATGGGGCGTGGCCGCGTGGCATCGCTGTCGATCAAGGATCGCTCCGCCGTTCTGATGGCCGCCTTGCGTGCCGGCGTTTGTTACTGGTTCAACCCCGCAAGTGGGAATTTCGTCACGTCCGGCTACTATCGCGAGGATCCGCATACCTGGGTAACGAAGTTCAATAAGAGCCGGCAGGTTGACAAATGGGTCGATAAGAAATGGGATCGCTTCAAACCTGACCTCGACTACGCCAAGCATAGCTCAGCCGACGATTTTATCTCCGAAGGCACGGGCTATCTCCAAGGCCAAATGTTCCCACATCCGTTTCAGTTTGCGAAAACGAAGGACGTGAAAGCGAACCGCCAAAACTACTACGACGCCGTCACCTGCTCGCCAATGGGCAATACGTTGCTCTACATGTTCGCCAAGGAGGCGATAACGCAGGAAAAGCTTGGCCAAGGCGACACGACCGATCTGCTCTGCTTGAGCTTTTCGTCGAACGATCTCGTCGGCCACGCCTGGGGGCCGGATTCCCAGGAATTGCTTGACATCACGCTGCGGTCTGATGCGATGGTGAAAGCCCTGCTCGATCTCTTGGACGCGAAAGTCGGCAAGGGCAACTATTACGTCGCCCTGAGTGCCGACCATGGAGTTTGTCCGTTGCCTGAGTTGGCTAAGCAGCAAGGCAAGGATGCGGGCCGCGTCGAACCCGAATTGCTAACGAGTCGCGTGGAGGAATTCCTGAACAAGAAATACCTCGTGGCAGACCAGAAAGCACCGTGGTTGATCGTGCCGAAGCGGAGTACGTCGTGGATCTATTTTAATTACGTGACGCTGAAGGAATTGAAATTGAAGCAATCTGACGTCGAACGCGTACTCGCGGATTGGCTGAGTGCTCAGCCTGGAATTGAGAAGGCATTCACTCGGACTGAAATGATGGCGACGGAAACCGACGATGCCCGACACTGGGCGTTCGGACCGATGAAACGATCCTTCGACTCGATCAGCAGCGGCGACGTCATGGTGGTCAACAAGGCGTATCACATAATTTCACCGCCGACGATCGCGACGAATCCGGAAAAGTATCCGACCTACCGCGCGACGCACGGCTCGCCGCACCCGTATGACACGCATGTGCCACTTGTCGTAATGGGACCGCGCATCCAGCCAGGCGTGCGGACGGATCGGGTGGCGCCGCAATTGATGGCAAGTATCTTGGCAGAATCGTTGGGCGTGCCCGCGCCGTCAGCGGCGGAGCACAAGTTGCCAGCGGGGTTGTTCCGAAAATAAGCGGATGCAACCGTGAATGTTGCATTCGATCCAATGTAGCGCGACGCTCTGCGTCGTAAAATATTACGCTTTGGCGCTGGGTGTTCTGCGACGCGGATTGTCGTCTTTCATTGAACTCTCAATACCAGTCCGGCGTCACAAGCCAGCGCAATTTGGCCATCCCCTTGCCAGGCCGGTCTCTACAGGTGAGATATGCAACGCCGGCTTTGGCGAGTTCGATCTGGTGTTCTTTGTCACCCAGCAGCCAGCCCGCGAATTCGCCCAGGTGCGGCATATGCCCGACCACGGCGATCTTCTCAGCGCCGCACTTTATTAGCGATTTGCACAATTTGCGAGGTTTGACGCTGGGCCGAAGTTCTTCGCACAGTTCCAGCGAGAGTTCGGGCATAGCCCAGGTCGCCAACATGATCTCGGCAGTTTGTTTGGCGCGCAGCAGCGGACTAGTGTAAATCTTATCCAGCACGATGCCGCGCGACGCCAGCGCTTTCGCCGCCGATTGTGCCTGTTGCTCACCTTTCGGGGTCAAAGGTCGATCATCATCGCACGTGACACCTTGCTCGCCAAGCTCGATGGCTTCGGCGTGTCGAATCAGGAACAGTTCCATTTGCACCGTCCTTTAATAGGAATTGGCAGAAGCATTGGATGATCGTCGTAACGAAATTCGCGAGGATTTCGCATGTTTTTTTTGCCCACAAAATGAGAATTCACGCAAAATTCGCTACTTGATCGGTTTGTCAGTTATAATAAACCTTCTATCGCTATTCGGCATGATTACAGAAACGTCTTCACGAACAATTCATGGAAGCTGTCACGAATGAAAAGGGCTGATCTCCGCAACATTGCAATTATCGCACACGTTGACCATGGCAAGACGACGCTCGTCGATCAGATGATGCGTCAGTCAGGCATGTTCCGCAGCGAAGAACTCGACCGCCTTCAGGGCGGACAACACGGGCTGATCCTCGACTCCAACGATTTGGAGCGAGAGCGAGGCATCACCATCCTCGCCAAGAACATCGCGCTCGTCGTCGAGGGCGTCAAGATTAACATCATCGATACGCCAGGCCACGCCGACTTCGGCGGCGAAGTGGAACGCGTGCTCAAGATGGCCGACGGTTGTCTGCTCTTGGTGGACGCCGCCGAAGGCCCGTTGCCACAAACGCGGTTTGTGCTGCGCAAAGCATTCGAGTGCGGCTTGCGCCCGATCGTCGTCGTCAACAAGATTGATCGGCCCGATGCCAGGCCCGTGGACGTTCTGAATGCCGTGTTCGACCTTTTCGTCGAACTCGACGCGAACGACGAGACGCTTGACTTCCCGACGATCTACGCTGCCGGGCGTCATGGCATCTCCACCAACGACCTGGCAATTCCTGCCGTCGATTTCAAGCCATTGTTCGACGCGATCCTGAAACATGTGCCGCCGGCGGAGGTCGAACTTGACGTCCCGCTGCAAATGTTAGTCATCTCGCTTGACCATAGCGATTACGTCGGCCGCATCGCCGTCGGTCGCGTGAACGCCGGCAAGATCCACCGGAATCAACGCATCGCCTTGATGAAGCACGACGGCACCCGCGTCGATTCCACGGTCAAGCAGCTTTATACCTTCGACCGCCTTGGCCGCATCGAGACCGAAACGGTCACCGCCGGCGACATCTGTGCGGTCGTGGGCCTGGATAGCCTCGACATCGGCGATACGATCGCCGATGTCGACAACCCGGTCGCGCTGCCGCCGATCACCGTCGACGAGCCGACGCTTGACATGCTGTTCCGCATCAACGATTCGCCCTTCTGCGGTCAAGAAGGGACGTTCGTCACGAGCCGTCAGCTGCGCGATCGGCTAATGAAGGAACTGGAATCCAACGTCGCCTTGCGAGTAGTGCCCAGCGAGCACAAACGCGATGAGTTTCACGTCTCAGGCCGCGGTCTGTTGCACCTTTCGATTTTGATCGAGACCATGCGCCGCGAAGGGTTCGAGCTTTCGGTCGGCAAGCCGCGCGTAATCAATCGCCAAATCGATGGCAAAACAATGGAGCCTATCGAATACCTCGTCATCGACGTGCCTAGCGCTCACCTCGGTTCCGTCATGGAACTCGTCGGCAACCGCAAGGCCGAGTGCCTCAAGCTCGATGTTCGCGGCGACCTCTCGCATGTCGAATTCACGATTCCCGCCCGCGGCCTGATCGGCATGCGAACTCGTTTGCTCAACGCCACCAGCGGCCAGGCCCTGATGCACCATACGTTTTACGACTATCAATTGACTCGCGGCACGATTCCACGCCGAGCCAATGGCGTCATGGTCTCGATGGATACCGGCCGCACTACCGCCTACGCGCTCGACACGATTCAGGACCGCGGCTCGCCTTTCGTCGGCGCCGGCGAGCAAGTCTACGAAGGCCAAATCATCGGTGAGCACTGCCGAAATAATGACCTGCCTGTAAACGCTTGCCGCGAGAAGAAATTGACGAACATGCGAGCGTCAGGCACAGACAAAAGCGTGATCCTCAAACCGCCACGTCAGATGACAATGGAACTGGCGCTGGAGTACATCGAGGAAGACGAACTCGTCGAGATCACACCGACGGCGATTCGGCTGCGCAAAGCACTATTGAAGGAAAACGACCGCAGAAAGCAGAGTCGTTCACAGTCGTGAGGTTATCTTTCGCAAGCCCGCAGGCGACGAAGGAGCCTGCGGGGTTCAACCCGCGCAGGCTCCTTTGTCACCTGCGGGCTTGGCAGTCATTTCTTCGCTCACCGTTGCCTCGGCTTATCGCTGCGACTTCTTCCGCCGTTTAGGTTTCTTCTGCGGCGCCATCGTCGGTTGCCCCTTCATCTGCGCAATGCGGTCGCGCAGCTCAGCCGCTCGCTCGAACTCAAGGTTCGAGGCGGCAGCGAGCATCTCGGCTTGCAGCTCTTCGAGGAATTCTTCAGTCACGTAGTCGTCGCCTGCCTTGCCTGCGACTTCCATCGTCAGCTTGTGGGCCTCGATCTCCTCGATAATATCCGTCTTGATCGCCGAGCGCACGCTCTCGGGCGTGATGCCGTGCTCCTGGTTGTAGGCAAGCTGTCTCGCTCGTCGGCGGTTGGTCTCGTCGATCGCCTTCTGCATCGAATCGGTCATCCTGTCGGCATACAAGATCACCTCGGCGTTGACGTTGCGAGCTGCCCGGCCAATCGTTTGAATCAACGAACGGGCACTGCGCAAAAAACCTTCTTTGTCCGCATCGAGAATCGCAACGAGCGACACCTCGGGCAGATCAAGCCCTTCGCGCAACAGGTTGACGCCGACAAGCACGTCGAACCCACCTTCACGCAGTTCGCGCAGAATTTCGATGCGTTCCAGCGCGTCCAGTTCGGAGTGCAGCCATTTCGCTTTTAGACCGGAGTCACGCAGGTAGGCGGTCAGGTCCTCTGCGAGGCGTTTGGTCAACACTGTGACCAGCGTGCGTTCCTTCTTGGCGATGCGTTTCTTGCATTCCTCAAGCAGATCGGGAACCTGCCCGCGGGCCGGCTTGACGTGCAGCACCGGATCGACGATACCCGTCGGGCGGATGACCTGTTCGACGAACTCGCCGCCTGACCGCTCTAGCTCATAGTCCGCAGGCGTGGCTGACATGAACAGCACTTGGTGGATGCGTTTCTCCCATTCGTCGAAGCGCAACGGGCGATTGTCCAGCGCACTGGGTAGCCGAAAGCCATGCTCGACCAGCGTCGTCTTACGGCTAAAGTCGCCGGCGAACATCGCCCGTACCTGCGGCACGGTGACGTGCGATTCGTCTACGATCATCAAAAAATCCGGCGGGAGGAAGTCAATCAGCGTGTACGGCGGCTCGCCCGGCGCCTTGCCTGTAAACCAGCGCGAATAGTTCTCGATGCCGGGACAATGGCCGACTTCGAGCAGCATCTCCATGTCGAAGCGTGTGCGGGCTTGCAAGCGCTGCGCTTCGAGTAGCTTGCCCTGCTCGCGGAAAACGCCCAGCCGCAGATTCAGTTCCTCCTCAATGCCTTTGACTGCGACCTTTATACGCTCATCCGGCGTGACGAAATGTTTGGCGGGAAAGATATTTATCTCATCGAGCACGGTGCGTGTCACCCCAGTGAGCGGATCGATGATCGCAAGCGCATCCACTTCGTCGCCGAACAGCTCGATGCGAATCGCGAATTCTTCATAGGCGGGCCAAAGCTCGACGACATCGCCGCGAACGCGAAATCGGCCCCGCTCGAAGGCGGTGTCGTTGCGCTGGTACTGGATGTCGATCAGACGATAGAGCAGATTGTCACGTTCGACCGTCGCGCCTTTCTTGAGGTAGATCATCATTCGTTTGTAATCAGCCGGCGAACCGAGGCCATAGATACACGACACGCTGGCGACAATGATGCAATCCTCTCGACTCGCCAATGCACTGGTGGCGGCGAGGCGGAGGCGGTCGATGTTCTCATTGATCGCGGAATCTTTCTCGATGTAGATATCGCGCTGCGGAATGTACGCTTCGGGCTGATAGTAGTCGTAGTAGCTGATGAAGTAGTGCACGGCGTTGTGCGGAAAGAAGCCCTTGAACTCCTTGTAGAGCTGAGCCGCGAGCGTCTTGTTGTGGGAGAGGACGATCGCCGGTTTGCCGAGCTTTTGGATCACATGCGCCGCGGTAAAGGTCTTACCCGAGCCAGTGACGCCGAGCAACGTCTGGCGATTCTGCCCCGCGTTAAAGCCGGCGGTGAGCTTTTCAATGGCGGCAATCTGATCGCCAGCGGGTTGGAATGGGGCAGCGAGGGTGAAGTTGACCGACATGCGTGAGGTTCCTTCAGATAGCGTTTCTCGTTCCGAAACTCTTGTTTGGGAACCAGGCATTCAACTTTCATTCAGGGCATCGCGCACGCCCCGGAGGCCGGACTTTTGTATTTGAAATCGCGCAAAAAAACACAATTAAAGGCATTGCACGATAATCATCCTCTGTTATACCCGCGCCCTCGAATCGATCAATCGTGGTCCGCAGAGAAAGAGCGTGGGCAATCCAAACGGTTTACGTCGCGGATGTTAGACCACGGCATCGTGTTGGCTTGGGGAAGCCGCCGCGATGGGTAAGCTCGCTTTCGAGTGCCAGTGGGGATTGTGATACGAACGGAATCATCGCGACCTGGCGGTTCAATGTGAACCGTTTTTCAGGAGGCCCGTCGTCCATCGACGCGGTTGGGGATTCGTTTCAAGGAGTGGGTGATGACGCCGACGAACCGGGAGAATTGGGCTAAGTCGGTCGCGTTGATCGTTCTATGCATTGGCCTGACGGGGTGCTTGAATCACGGCGAGCCGCCTTTGACCCATTATGGCAATGGCTACAACACGCAGCCGAATGTCGCAGGCGGACCGCAGTCGCCGAACGATGGTAATCCGACGGCGCCTGGCAGCGAGATCCAGTCTACCGCCTACCAGCCGTCACAAGTGCAACTTGGTGGCGGAGCGCAGCCGGCACCTGGCAAACCCAAAGAGGTTTCAGTCGGCCAGGCAGGCTTCGGCACGCCGCTCGGCACAGGCGAAACGCCGCCGGGCATTGGCACGGCTCAGGGCGTGGATGGCTTGCCGATGATGATGCCACCGGGTTTTTCGCTGCCATCGCCACGGGAATTACAGATGACGGCCCATGCACCGCATCGCGTGGCGGCGCCGGACATCCTCTTTATCGAAGCACTCAGATTGGTCCCAAAAGGCCCGTATCGCCTGGACGCTATGGAGGTCTTGCAGATCGAAGTCTCCGACACTCTGCCACGACAGGACATCAAAGGCCTGTTCATGATTTCGCCGGACGGGGCGCTTAATCTCGGCTTCAACTATGGCTCCGTTCGCGTCGGCGAATTGACTGTCGATCAAGCTCAAGCGGCTATCAGGACCCACCTCGGCAGGATCCTGAAAAACCCGACCGTCAACGTCGTACTCGTGCAAATGCGCGGCATGCAGAATATCAAGGGCGAACATCTGGTGCGACCCGATGGCACCGTCAGCCTCGGCTTGTACGGCTCGGTCTACGTCGCCGGCATGACGCTTGGCCAGGTCAAGACGATCATCGAGAATCACTTGGGCGCCTACCTTGTCAACCCGCAGGTTGCGGTGGATGTGTTTGCCTACAACAGCCGAAAAATCTACGTTGTTGCGGATGGTGCCGGCTACGGGCAGCAGGTAATCGCGCTGCCGGTGACGGGCAACGAAACGGTGCTGGATGTCGTCAGCCGGGTGCAGGGGTTGCCACCGGTCGCTTCGCTCCGACGGATTTGGGTATCGCGACCGTCTCCAGCCGGGAATCCGACCAGCCAAATTCTGCCCGTTGATTGGAAGGCAATCACAATGGCAGGCCGGACCGAAACGAACCATCAACTGCTGGCGGGCGATCGCTTGTATATCTCCGCCGACCCATGGATTACAGCCTACAACCTAATACGACAGCGCTACTTGATCTCTATCTTGGTATACAACAAGGGAGTTCGGCAAGGTTGATTCCGAGTCCAATGATTCGCTGATGGCGGGTCACGGTATGGCAACGGCGTGCGGTGGCGTTCTGGTGTTGGTCCTGGAGTAGCTT
>SIAQ01000158.1 GCA_009697105.1 Gemmataceae bacterium
ATCAACGGCGATGCGATCTCGTACACGTACGTCTGGACCGTCAATGGTTTCGTGGTGCAAACGACGACGACGACGAGCACGACCGATCCGCTCGACCTGAGCCAACCCGGCTTCGGCGACAAGGGCCAGGTAATCGCGGTGACGGTGACGCCGAGCGATTCGCTGAACGCCGGCACGGCGATGACGACGTCGACGACGGTGGTGAACAGCGCGCCGGTAATTGGCAGCTTGGCCTTTGACAACACCGCTCCAAAGACTAATAACTTACTGACGGTGCAGGCGAACGATGTCTCGGATCCAGATGGCAATGCGATCACGTACACCTACGTTTGGTCGGTGGCAGGCATTCCCGTACAGACGACGACGACCACGAGCGCGACCGATTCGCTCGACCTCTCGCAGCCGGGCTTCGGCGACAAGGGCGAATTGATCGAAGTGACGGTGGTACCGGATGATTTCTCTCAAAGCGGCATTTCACGCTCGATTTCGACATTTGTCGTCAACAGTGCTCCAGTCCTCTCCAATGTCGAGGATCTCGATTTCAGTGCTGGCGAAGCGGTTTTGTATCAATTTCTGGCGACGGACGCTGATGGAGATGCGATCTATTTTCAATCGTATGATCTGCCATCTGGGCTCACGCTTGATCTCGTCAGCGGAATAATTTCTGGCATTTCGCCGGAGGGTACTGAAGGGGAACCTGTTTCTATCTCAACGCTAAATATCAATGTTAGCGACGGTCTTGCTACTGGCTCGCAACCCTATCTCGTCTCTTGGTGGAATATCACCTGTACGTCGGCATTCATTACGGCACCGCCAGGTTGGAACGGAACGGTAAACCCGTTAGGAACGACATTCACACTCACCATCGCCGGCAATGGGGCAAGTCCAGACGGTGATCGCGTGGTTTGGTCCATTTGGGATGAAGACCTCGCCGGTTTCGATCCAGATGATGAGCTGATTGACGACACGAATGAGGTGGCCGTGGGCGCTGGGGCGAATGGTGATTGGACAATGACAAAGACGTTCGTCCTCTTTAAGACCAGCTGGAACAGCGTGGCAGGTGCCGACGGATCGTCGTGGGAAAGCGAAGCCGAGGTCTTTGCTCATATCGAAAAGGGCGGCGGGCGAGACATGTTTGAAACTTTGATCACGATAGTGCGAACGGCACCATGATGACGTCGAGCAATTTCGCGACAAAAAAAAGAGGCGCAGAAGGGATACACGAAATGAATCGAATCATTTGCATAGTTCTTTGCGGTACCATTGTTTGTTTGTCACCCTCTTTTTCGGAGGAGCAAGGAGAAAAGCCCAACAAGGCGCTCTTGGGTGCCTGGACTGTCGTCGAGTCGAGGTTTGTTACTTCAGGAGGACGAGAGGTTTCGTTGAAGGAGGACATCAATAAAACGGTTCGGATCGACGAAAAGTGGTTCGTCTTCCCTGGCGTGATGCGAGAACAGTACGTCCTAGATAATGGTAAAAAACCGCAACAGATTAATTTCTTCGATCCCAAGCGCGGCAACAACGAGCGCGATTGCTTGCTCGGAATCTACAAAATATCCGAAAAGGAATTGACTCTGATCTGGTCCAAGAATGAAGGAAGAGCCAGGCCCAACAGCTTTGAGTGGCCGCCAAAAGCGAGGGGAATGTTCTTTCTGTCGCTAAGACGGGCAGTCGAGGGTAAATAGACTGGGACAAGGGGCGGGGAACCTATATAAGAAATTATACCCATAACCTGCCTGCCCGCCCAACCTGTCAATCCAAATTCGGCCCGTCTACGCGGTACATCGCTTGGAAAAGGTGGCAGAACTATTTTGTATAGGACAATATACCTATATAATCGGGTCCTGACACCTTCTTCGGGAAGGAAAAAAAAAGGGGTCGCGAATCATAGTGACTGCGGTGTAAAAACGTTCGATTTCCCTTTTTCGAGAAACCGATTATGGCTCGCTATTGTTGGCTTGTGTTCTGTACTACAGGGCTGATAGGGTCTGCAGCTTTGTTCGCTGCAGGGACCGGCGTTGGCTCCTACACGAACGGGGAGGCATCCTGGTCGCAACCCACATCGCCCACTGCTGAAAAATACGGCGGCCCAGTCTAAAACAATTAGGTGCGGAAAGTACCTTCGTAGAGGCCCCATGAATACTTTCAAGAAAGCCAAATACTATAACTTACTGGCCGGTCTCGCATGTTTGCTTGTTTTGTCAAGCCTCCAAAGCGCTGGCGAGAATGAGAAACAGGTCATTTTCGCTGTACAAGAATATGGCGGCCAGATCACTCGCAATAAAAAATTGCCCGCGCAACCCGTGGTTGCAATCAGGTTCTCACGCGGGCCGTTCATAACTGGTCCAGGCGGTCGCATATTGTTGTACGACACGGACGCCGGTCTGCGGCATCTCACTCCGTTCAAGCAGCTGCGAGAATTAGACCTGCGCGGAACATTGGTCACGGCGAAAGGTTTGAAGGAATTAGCACGCCTCAAACAACTTCGGAAGCTATATCTCGCGTCCACAAGAATCTCTGACACTGACCTCAGAGAACTCGCCCCGCTCATAGAACTCGAGGAATTAGACCTTTTCCATATCGATGTGACGGATGCCGGCGTTAATGAATTGGCACCCTTAACTCAACTTCGCATCCTGAATCTTATGACCTCGAAACTTACCGACCACGGTCTCAAAGACCTGTCGCGGCTCAAGAATCTCCAGACATTGTGGCTCGCACAGACGAAAATTACGAATGCGGGCTTGAAGGAATTAGCAGCTATCGAGAATTTGCAGTCGCTAACCATTGCCGACACAAAGGTCACCGACGCGGGAATGAAGGAGCTTGCCGCCGTGAAGAACCTGACTCATTTGAACCTTTCCGAATCGCAAATCGGCGACGCGGGCATCAAGGAACTGGTGGCCTGCAAAAAACTGCAAAGTCTCATCCTCTCGCGAACCAATGTAACGGACGCTTGCATGCCCGATTTGAGCCGGCTCAAACATCTGGAAAAACTGAACGTGATCGGCACGAACATAACCCGCGAAGGCATCGCGGAGCTACAACGAAATCTGCCCAATTGCCGAATCGGTAATTACTACTGATTGTGGCTGGGATCGCGCGAACTGGACATTCAACGGTACCGGAACCGGGGTTCCGGGGTTCCGGGGTTCCGGAGGGGGCAGGTTCCGGGGACACCATACCTGATTTTTGACGGCCGCGACCACATCCTCTAAACTACTGCCATGGCCAGAATGGCACGCGTGGTTGTTCCCGGACTGCCGCACCATGTGACACAGCGTGGCAATCGTCGGCAGCAGACGTTCTTTTGCGTTGACGATTAAGCCGCCTCATAGCAACTCGCGCACAACGTCGCCGGATTCCTGGATGCGGCGCGGGCGGCCGGTCGCATCCTGATATTGCGTGTCGATGGGCACTTCCATGTGGTGGTAGATCGTCGCGGCGTTCCTTGATCCCGCCGCCGTCGGCTGTCGTTGCGCCGATGACCTGGCCATGCCGAAACCCGCCCGCCAATAGTTGCAGCTGTCGCTGCTAACCCTTTACCTGCCCGTCTCCGTACACGACATATTTGTAGCTGCACAGTTCTTGCAGGCCGCACGGGCCGCGGGCGTGGAATTTGTCGGTGCTGATGCCGATCTCGGCTCCTAAGCCAAACTCGAAGCCGTCGTTGAACCGCGTGCTGGCGTTGACGAGGACAGCGGCGGAATCGACTTCCGTCGTGAACTTGCGAGCGGCGTCCAGGTTGCGCGTCACGATTGATTCCGTGTGCCCGGAGCCGTACTGGGCGATATGCTCGATTGCCTCGTCGATGTTTTGTACGACGCGGATCGACAGGATGAGGTCGAGAAACTCGGCGGCGAAGTCGGCCTCGCTCGCGGGCTTGATGGTGACACCCGGCGCGAAGCCGGCGGTCGCCGGGCAGCCGCGCAGCTCGACGCCCTTGGCGGTCAGCGCCGCCGTGACGCGCGGCAGAAACTTACCGGCGATGTCGGTGTGCACGAGTAGACTCTCGGTCGCGTTACACACGCCGGGGCGTTGGCATTTGCCGTTGATGACGATCGCCTCGGCCATCGTCAGATCGGCGGATTGATCGACATAGACGTGGCAGTTGCCCATGTAATGTTTGAGCACCGGCATGGTGGCTTCGTCGGCGACGCGGCGGATCAGGCTCTCGCCGCCGCGCGGGATGGCGAGATCGATATAGCGATCGAGTTTGAGCAGTTGGCCGACGATTTCGCGGTCGGTGGAATTGACGAGTTGGACGACGTCAACGGGTAACTTGGCCTCGCGCAGCGCGTCTTGGAGGATGGCGTGCAGGGCGATGTTGGACGCCAGCGCTTCCCTCCCGCCGCGCAGAATGATCGCGTTGCCGCTCTTGACGCACAAACCAGCGGCGTCGATCGTGACGTTGGGCCGAGATTCGTAGATGAAGAAGATCACGCCGAGTGGAACGCTGACCTTGTTGACGTGCAGGCCATTGGGGCGGACATTGCTATTGAGCACCCGGCCCACGGGATCGGGTAAGCCAGCGATTTCGCGCAGACCATTGGCGGCGGCGCGGATGCGATCCGACGTGAGTCGCAGGCGATCGATATTGGCAGCGGTGAGATTGGCCTGGGTGGCAGCGGTGACATCGCCGGTGTTCGCCGACAGGATTTCGGGCGTGCGCTGGATCAGCGCATCAGCAGCGAGATGAAGCCAGCGGTTCTTCGTTTGCCCAAGTGTCGGCGCCAACGTGCGAGCTGCCACTTTGGCGCGGCGGGCGAGATCGAGTGAATAGTCGCCGGGTGACGTCATTGTAAATCCGAATTTCACCACAAAGAGCACAGAGGTCACGGAGAAATAAAGAGAGAATGGTCCACCTTATTGGAAGTCGATCCGAATAATTCCCTCGATTGCATTTCTCTGTGTTCTCTGTGGTGAAAGTCCCCGATTAGTCGCCGCGGAGGTTTAGGCCGAGCTGACGTAGTTTCTCGCGGACTTCGTTGAGCGACGTCATGCCGAAGTTTTTCGCTTCGAGCAGTTCGTCGGCACTGCGATGGACGAGTTCGGCAAGCGAGGCGAGGTTGAGCCGATTCATGCATTTGCGTGCCCGAACGGAGAGGTTCAATTCGCTGACCGGCCTGTTGAGCAACGCCTGTTCGGCTTCGCTCAGTGCCTGGGCCGGCACGAAACGCCGATCGACTCCGCCGCCTTGCTCGAGTGCCTGCCCGATGCGCAGGTTCTTGGCGGAGAGGATGATCTTGATCTCGTTGAGCGAGGTCTCGCCGAAGTTCTTGCTGCTGAGCATTTGCGGTTCGCTGACGCGCGTCAGATCGCCAAGCGTGCGGATGTTCATTTTCTTCAAGCAATTTCGGCTGCGCACCGAAAGCTCGAAATCGGTGATCGAAATTTCCAACACCTGGTTGAATTTGCTACTGGCGGCCTCGGCCTCGGGGTTGTAGGACTGCGTCAGCGACGACTCGGCGTCTTTCAAAAAGAGCCGAGCTTGATCGTGATTCGGGTCGGCGTTGAGCACGCGGCGATAGCATTCGGCGGCCTTTTCGTACTTGTCATTGTCTTCGTAGAGAATACCGAGGTTGATGAGCAAGCCGACATGCAACGGCGGATGGCTCATGCAGCGTTCGTAGAAACTGATGGCCTCGTCGTCGTTGCCAACGAGATCGTTGCAATGACCCAGTTGGAATAAAGCGCCGGTGTGGTTTGGGTCGAGTTCGACTGCCTTCTCGAAATGCTCGACAGCCTTATCGCGCAGGCCGTCGAGCAAATAGCAGCTGGCGGCCTGGAAATGATACTCGGGGTTGTGGCTGGCCTGGTTTTCGACTTCTTTCAAAGTCGAGCGGGCATGGGCGACATCGCCCTTCAGGCGGTAGATGCCCGCTTTTTGCAGCTTTACCTGGTTGGTGTTATAGCCCGATTTCTCAGCTTTCTCGAACGCTTTGAGCGATTCGTCAAGGTGCTGCTTTTCGAGCAGGGCTTTGCCGAGGTAGAAGTTAGCGAGCGCGCCTTCGGATTGTTTGAAGTTCTCGACGGCATCGGTGAGATAGCCGATGAAATACTGGGCGATGCCGAGCTTGAGATGCCAGCGTTTACCCGTGGCCGTGCCGACGTTGGCCTCGACCTTTTTCTTGAGCGCCTCAGCCGAGTCGCGCAACGCGCGGTACTGGGTCTTGCCTTGCGCCAGGCCGTTGCGGAGCTTTTCCACAGTTCCGGCGTCGCAGTCCTCGCGTTCGACCATTAGGGCTTTCAAATCGATCATGATCGTATCGACCATCGCGCAATCCTCGTTCGTGCGTTTGAGACGTTCCAGGGGAAAAAGATAATATAATGGTGAATCCCCGATTCCGCAAGGGTGGGGCGACCACTATGTTTAGCCGCTCGCCTTTGGCGAGCGCGGATGTATGGTTCGCGCGATTCGCCAATACGCAACGCCCGCGCTCGCCAAAGGCGAGCGGCTAAACGAAATACAACATATGGCATCCTCGCGAAAAACTCCCGAAACACCCGCTTGTTACGCGATGGTCCATGAAGGACTCGAATCGATCGCTGCCGAGGAGATTGCGCAATCGCTCGGCGGCGAAATCAAACGTCTCGGCAGCGGGCTTGTTGTCTTTCGCGTGCCCGAAATCGATCGCTCCATCCTAACTCTGCGGACCGTCGAGGACGTTTTCCTCTACGCCTGGGGCACGGATAAGCTCAGCTATCGCGCCACCGATCTCGAATCGATCCAACGCTGGACCGATCGCGACGGCGATTGGGATCATCTGCTCAAGATCCACCATGCGGTCACGCCCAAGCCGAAAGGCAAGACGACGCTGCGCTATGTCGCCCAAATGAACGGCGTGCACGGCTATCGACGCATCGACGCGTCGAAGGCGATGGCGCGAGGCCTGGCGGGCAAGCTGCCTTCGAGTTGGCGCTTCGTTGACGAAAACGCCTCGATCGAGATTTGGCTCAAAATCGACGGCGCCATGGCGATCTGCGGCTTACGTCTCTCCGACCGAACGATGCGGCATCGCACCTACAAGCACGAGCATCTGCAGGCGTCAATCCGCCCGACCGTCGCCGGCGTCATCGCGCGGCTCGCCGACTTGAAGCCGGGGCAGACCGTGCTCGATCCGATGTGCGGCGCCGGTACGCTGCTCGCGGAAGCCCATCTTAGCGTGCACGGCAAAAAAGGCGTCGGCGGAACCGAATGGGAGATGAATTACCTCGGCGGCGACATCGATGCCGGCCATGTCCGCGCCAGCCTGACCAACCTACGCCAGTTCGGCATCGCCGGCATCGAGAACTGGGACGCACGACAACTGCCGTTGGACGATGAATCGGTCGATCGCGTCATCTGCAATCCGCCGTTCGGCAAACAGATGAGCACGCCCGAGGAGATCGACCCGCTCTACCGCCAGAGTGTCCGCGAGATGGATCGCGTGCTAAAACCCGGCGGCAAGAGCGTGCTCATCGTGTCCGACGCAGCCGCCCTGCGAGCCGCCACCGAGCACGTCGGCTGGAAGGAACTGCGCCGCCTTGGCGTCCGCCTGCTTGGCCAGCGTGCGTTTATCGGCCTCTATCGCAAAGCCGCGGAGTGATTTGAATGTGCGTTTAGCCGCTCGCTTTCGGCGAGCGCGAGCAGGTAACGCGCGGCACAAAGGTCGCGCTCGCCGAAAGCGAGCGGCTAAACTGGGTAGTGTCATGAGCGCGCAAGCAAAACCCGCTGGCTACGCTTCACCTCGCCAGGTATTGCTTGGCCTATTCATTCTGTTTCAACTCGCGTTCTTGATCGTCAACAACTTTCTCGATTTCGTCAAATGGGCGCCGACTGAGATGAAAGGTGAGTCGAAGAAAGCCATCAATCGCATCGTGCCGGGGTTTGCGGAAGAACAGGGACACACCTGGCAATGGGCCGAACAGGTCGAGACCAACGTCCGCCGCTGGGTACAGCTGACGGGCCAGGACCAAGCCTGGGCGCTGTTCGCGCCGACCGTCGGCACGTCCACCGGTTTCCCGACCGTCGTGTTGCTTTGGGACGATCCCGCCGACGACGATACGCGATTACCCGGTAACTTCGTCACCTTCGACGAGCGGAACGGTTTCAATTTCTGTGGCCTCTGGGACCGCCCCGGTGAGACGCCGTCGCTGCGCACGCACGGCATGCTTGGCGCGTTGGCGGCCAACAGTCCTTGGGAACGACTCGCGTTCGAGGCGACGCACATCGACCGTACCGCGGCCACGCCGAAGCTCCTGCTCTCGCCCAATGAGCCGACCGACATTTCCAACTATCTACGCGTCGGCAATTGCCGGGTGCGGCGCTACGATGGCCAATTCTACTTCAATCCGCAACCATACAGCAAATATGACCAGCCGAAGAATGATCCCGAGCCGCCGGCAACGCTGGCCGAGCGAATGTCGCGCCGCACGAAACGCCTGCTGACCGACTATCACGATCCCGCCCTGGAATACCTGCGTTGGCGGCTGCGGGCCTGGGAAGCCGAGAATCCCGGCCAACCCAAGCCGAAACAAGTGCTGCTAATGCAGCGATTTTACCGCATCCACGGGCCAACCGAATCGCGCGGATGGGATGGCCCGTACACCCTGCCGATCGCCCGTTGGCAACCCGAAACGCGCATCGTGAGCCTCGCAAATAAACTTGAACCGTTCGATTTCACTCAACACCGCTTCGTGCTGCCGTGAACGCAAACCCAACACAACCGCAGGTCGTCGGCATCACGCCGTGGCTGCCTTGGCCTCTCTCAGCCTGGCCGTGGTGGACCGCGCCGGTACGGGCCGAGCGCCTGGCGATGTTGCGCATCGGCGTCGCCCTCTGCCTGCTCTTCGACATCGCTTATAATTACGCACCGGCCACACTCGACTATTTCTCGAAAGCCGGCCTCGGCGATCCGACGATCTTCAACTGGCGCTTCAACGCACCGCGCCTGACCTGGTCGCTCCTGCGCGGCGTCGGCGATGCGGCTACGCTGCACCTCGCGCTCGCCATTTGCCTCGGGCTGACCGGTTGGATTCTGTTCAACTCGGTATCGCGCTTGATCGCCGGCCCGGACGACTCGCCGACCGACGAGCGCACCGGTTTCGCCGTCCCGCTCTGGACCTGTGCGTTCACCGCCTACATCCTTGGCCAATGGTCGCTGATGCTGCCGGACAAGCTCGACTACCTCGCCTGGCTGCTGCCGTTGATCGGCTATGCCGGGCTGACGACGATGCACCTGCTGGAGTACGCCAACCGCCTGCGCGATCCGTCGTACCGCTTGCGACCGCTGATGATGATCGTGTCCGTCATCGCGTGTAGCTCGCTGGCAGTGTTCGGCCAATGGCTGGTGGCAGGCGAACCTGTCGACAAGGCCGCCGGCTGGGTAAAACTGCTGCGTTCCTGGCAAGACGATCACGGCTTGACCATGCTCGCCATGGGATTTTGGCTGACGGCGTGCGTGTTGCTACTGCTCGGTGTCATGACCCGATTCGCTGCGATCACGGCTTGGCTCCTGTCGATGTCGTTCGCCAACGCCAACCCGTACCTCGACAACGCCGGCGATACGATCCGCCTGATTCTGCAACTGTACCTGATGTTTAGCCCGTGCGGCGGCGCCTGGTCGGTCGATGCCCTGTTCGCTCGTCGACCTGGCCCCGTCTACGTGCATCCTTGGCCGTTGTGCATGGTCTTCGTGCAGATGATTTTCGTCTACTTCATGAATGGGTTGTACAAACTCTTCGGCGATAGTTGGCTTCACGGCTACAGCCTGCACTATGTGCTCGGCGACCTGGCGTTGACGCGCTTCTCGCAGTCGGCAATTCCGCTGCCCGTGTGGATGACGCGGATCATGACGTGGTCGGTGCTGATCTGGGAGGTGTCGTTCCCGGTGTTGCTCATAACGAAATGGACGCGAATCATCGCTCTTGTGATGGGCGTTTCGTTCCATCTCGGAATCTTCGCGACGATGGAGCTAGGCGGCTTTGTGCCGTACGCCCTGTGCATGTACCTGCCGCTGTTGCCGTGGGAACGGTTACGGCGGGGGTGAGTGGTGAGGGGCCTGACCAGGGGAGACGCTCGGCCAGCAGCAGATGGCCAAGCGCTTTGGCATTTCCCCCCCAGTTTTTTTCGCTGATTCGGCCTGGTCCAATGTCCTAGGTCGTGTGGACAAGGTTGCGGTAAATCTGGTAAGACACAGGCCATACCTTTTGCCAAGGAGGGCCTGTCATGCTTGCTCGCCATGCGATTTCGGACGCCGACTGGGATCGGATCAAAGACCTGTTGCCCGGTCGTGAGGGACAAA
>SIAQ01000027.1 GCA_009697105.1 Gemmataceae bacterium
TAAAAAATACCTCCGGGCCGCAGTCTATAAGGTAAGGACGACGGTGTGGAAAACGTTACAAACCAAACTTACAAGCAGGGACACTTAGATCGTCGCCGCATTCGGATGTCACGATGCGGTAAAACTTAAGGCTGGCGCTCAGGCTCGGAAAACACGACAAGCTGACCCAATCTGGTTAATTCCCACAACAAAGTGCGAATAACAAAGTACGACAAAGGTGCATTGCCTTCGTATACCCTTGACGGGTGAATTAGACGCTTCTTCGAGCCGCGACTGTAAGGGAGCGGTCGAAAGGATGCCGTGCGGTTTATGTCGGTCGCTCCCTTACGGTCGCCTCTCGGAAATGTTTTTTTCGATTCGGAAAAGCGACAATTTCTACCGTGCGAATTATAACTCGTTGAATCTGAAAGAAGTAGAATGTCCCACCGCATCATTATCGGTCTCGAAGTTCATGTGCAGCTTCTCACCAAGACAAAGCTGTTCTGCGGGTGCTCCACGCAGTTTGGCTTGCCGCCGAACTCGGCGACGTGCCCGGTCTGCTGCGGTATGCCGGGGACTCTGCCCGTCATGAATCGGCAAGCGTTTCGACTCTCGCTTGAGGCTGCCGTTGCCCTTAACTGCACGATCGCGCCGTTCACGAAGTGGGATCGCAAAAACTACTTCTATCCCGATCTGCCCAAGAACTATCAGATCAGCCAGTACGATTTGCCGTTCAGCTCGAATGGCTCGCTCGAAATCGAAACGTCCGCCGGCTCGCGCACGATCGGCATCATCCGTGCCCATCTCGAAGAGGATGCGGGCAAGATGCTGCACGACGAAAACGCTGGCCGAAACGATTCGCTCGTCGATCTCAATCGCACCGGCACGCCGCTTCTCGAAATCGTCTCGCAGCCGGAAATGGAAACGGCCGAGGAGGCCAAGGCGTACCTCGAAGCGATTCGCCTCTTGCTGCGCGAGATCGGCGTCTCCGATTGCGAGATGCAGGAAGGCAGCCTGCGCTGCGACGCCAACGTCAATCTGCACGTCGCTCGGCCCGATGGCAGCTTTGTCGCCACGCCGATCATCGAAGTGAAGAATCTCAACACGATTCGCGGCGTAGAGCGAGCGCTGAACTACGAGGTCGATCGCCAGAAAGTCGAACTCGAACGTAATCTCGAAAGCGGCTACTGGCAGATCGACGCGTCGCGCCTGGGCAGGTTTCGCGATTACACCATCGTGCCGGTCGCCGAGCGCCGAAGCGATGGCACGCTGCGGCCTGTCAGCAAGGCGACGGCGGGTTGGGATGAACGCATTGGCCGAACCGAGGTACAACGCCGAAAGGAAGAAGCGTCGGATTATCGCTATTTCCCCGAGCCGGACCTCGTGCCCGTGACGGTCGATGAAGCTCTGCTTGCTCAGATACGCCAGGAGTTGGGCGAGCTGCCGGCGGCGCAAAACGCGCGGCTGCAATCGCAATACGGCTTGACCGCATATGACGCCGGCGTGCTCTCGCACCAGGGCCGAGCGTTTGTCGCATACTTTGAGGCTGTCGCAAACCGCTGCGGCGACGCCAAGGAAGCGTGCAACTGGATGATCAACGACCTGCTGTCAACCTTGAACGAACGCAAGCTCGACATCAAATCCTGCCCGCTGCTTGCTGAGAGCCTCGGCGACATGATCCGCGAGATCAAAGCCATCGGCCTGAACAAGCAGCGTGCTCGCGAAGTCTATGCCGAGATGGTTGAGACCGGCGAATCGGTCAAGCAGGTAATCGACCGCAAGGGCTTCAAGCCGGTGACCGACGACAATCAACTGCTGGAGTTGGTGCGCAAAGCGATTGCTGCCAATCCGAAAGCGGTCGCGGATTTCAAAAAGGGAAAGACGAAAGCCGCCGACGCGATCAAGGGCTTTGTGATGCGCGAGACGAAAGGCATGGCCAATACCGAAACGGTGCAGCGGTTATTGCTGGAGGAGTTGGCGAAGGTCTGACGACAATTGCGACGCTTTCAAGAAGTGTCGCTCAAAAGTACTCAAAATTATCGTCCTGGAAAAGCGCTTTATTGGGAAAGCTCGCCTTTTTTTACTTACGAACAATGGTAATTTCAAAAGACAGACGGCCTGAAAATAGTAAAGAGGAGGCACATGCCGAGCAAATGTCCGAAATGCCAAACAGCCACAACAACTTCGGACAACTCCGACGAGAACTCGGCAACCTGTCCGAAATGCCAAGGTATTTTTGCGGTGAGATCGCTACCGGCTGTGATGCCAATTGCTGACCTTGGCCAGACATCTTCCCCTTTATCTGATGAAGCTCCATCGATCAAATTGGACTCGTCTGCGCCATCCAACCCGCCGATGCATACGCCAGCGCCAAATTCCAACCCTGAGATCGATCTGTTCGCGGAAAGTGAGGCAATAAGCGATGATTAATTGCGAAAAGCGTCAACGCACATTTTTTTGGCCGGACAGTTCTATCATAGACAGCGAACGACGTTAATTTTCGGCGGAAGCATGCTGTTTTTTGGCCTTTTGATGGTATTTGTCATCATTATGGATATTAGGACGAAGGACGCCGCATCGGTGACTGTTGCAGGCTTGATTGGCGTTGGGTTGTTAGGCTTCTTGTCGCTGGGTTCGTCGTTGAGTGCGTTGGCTTATTCTGCGTGGAGGTTTTGCACTGTCGCGCGCGAGGTTTCTGTTGACAAAAATGGATTAAGGTGGAAGACTCTCAGAAATGGACGGGCGATTTTGTGGACGGATGTCGAAAGCGTCTGGCGGTCGGAGAGGATCACACTTCAGGAAAGCCAAGTGGCTGACTGGTCCAGCAGCCTCATCATCGAGTTCGTTGATGAAACCAACATTTCTTTTGATCATTCGCTAACTGGATACAAAGAACTCGCGGCAAAGGTTCAGTATTTCACTCACTCAGTGCTTGTTGGAAAGAAAATTCTGGAATGGCAGTAAGGGAAAGCTGATTTCGGCCCAATCAAACTTTGGCCCGACCGAATCGCCATTGAACGAGGAATTAACGAATTCTTCAAGAAGGATCTGGTGCGTTGGGCGGATTTGTCTCATTGGGGCACGTACAACGGCCATCTTGTGCTTGGAAGTAAAGCAAACGATTGTTCCATACCGCTTGGCGATATACCCGACTATCACGTCCTGATTGTTCTATTAGAAATGATTTCTGGCAAAGAACCGTTACCCGCCGCATGGTTTTCAAGTCGAAACTGCGACACGAGGAGCCAGCATCTCTAACACGTACCGCCGTCAGCTCAACGCCACTTCGTGATAGTCCAGCGCCCACTCTTTCATGAAACGCACCCGCGTTGACTTGATGCGATAGACGATCAGCATTGGGTTTTCCAGGCTGCCCAGATATTGCCGCAGCAGCGGGTTGGCGTCCCAGATTGCCTGCAAGATCGCGCGATCGGTCACGATCTCGGCGATGCCGGTGATGCGCACCTGATCGTGCTTATCGTCGAGATAGCAAAGCTCGACCTTCGGATTGGCGGCGATTTCGGCGGTCTTATGATAGCTGCGCAAATTCGCGACGTAAACGGTGAATTCGTCCGTTCACACCGGCGAGACGGGCCGCAGCCGCGGTTGGTCGCCGTCGATGGTCGCGAGAAACGGGAAGCGATCGGCATGCACGACTGCCAACGCCAGTTCGCGCACTTTCGCGGGGTCAATCGGTTCGGGGATGGGTTTGGACATCGGGAAGCTCCCATCTTTCCGCTTGCGGCTTAGCGCTCGGCATGGCGTCATGCTGAGCGCTAAGCCGCAAGCGGCAAATACAAATAACGGGTTGCGTTTACTTCTTCTCCACCGCCGGCGCCGTGAATGCCGTTGGCACACTTACGACCTGGCGGATCGGGCCGAGGTGCGGGTGGCTTTTCGCGAAGCTGTCGATCAGCTTGCGGATCGCATCCTCCTGGCCCTTGGGCACGAACGGCACGACGACGTAGCAAGCAGCCTTGGCGTCAAAGCCGATCTGCGTGAAGACCGCGCCAGCGATACCCGTGTCGTTCGCCTGCTTCTGCATGTCGCCAGCGGGATTCTTCTTGCGATCCACACCAGCCACATTGATCTCGAATCCTTCGACCTCATGCGACTGCAAACGCTTCTTCAGCACCTCGGTGATGGCAACGGCTTGTTCGTCCTCCGCCAGCGTCTTGCCCGCGAAGATGCAGATGCCCTGAACGTGGACGATCGGCTTCATTTTGACGTCGTCGATCGTGTAGAACACGCGATCGATACGCGTTTGGCGGAACAGTGCGTTCTTGTCGCCGGCGAAATTCGCACGCACGTCGGCCAGGAGCGGCAGCCACGGCGTCGGCTTCATACGCTCAAAGCCTGCGAGCCCAGCATGCGCGATCGGCTTGCGGTCCTTGTCATTGACGACGCGCTCGATCATCATGCCGATCGACTTTAACTGTTCGTCGTTGCCGCGCATGCCGTCGAAAACAAGCTTGCCGCCTTTATCGAACGACGCCTCAAGGAAGAGCATGCCATCGTGTTTCTGTGCGACGGCTAATTGTTGCAGCTCGTAGACTGGCGATTCGACGACCGCGACCTCGCCTTCCACGAATGCCATCGCCGACTCCGGCAACATGCGCTTGCACGCTGCGCTGATCGTACGAGAGAGCATGCTCGGATCAACTTTCTGGGCATGTTTCGCAAGGTACGTGCCATGCCACCGAAGCGTGAGTCGCCGTTTGGCGTCGCCTTCCTCGCCCTCGAAACGGAAATAGGAACGCTGCACGGACACTCGCCGTAGCGACAGATCCTGCGCCTCGGCGAAATCAGCTTGCAACGCACGCAAGAAATCGGGCCAGGCGAGCGTGGCTTTTGCGTGGGGATACGACGTTACGCCATCGAGCGTCCAGCCGGATTTGATCTTGGCGTCATCGCTGAGGCGGATCGTGCCAGGCATATTGACGAGGCGGTCGGCGATCAGCGCCGTCAGCTTGGCCTTCTGGTTTGGCTCGCCGAGAAAGCCGTCGAAACGAAGGTCGCCGGCAGCCGAGTAGCTGACGTGGGTGAGGAGCACGCCGTCCAGATCGCCGCGTTCGGTGGTGCGGTTTTGGATTTCGACGAGCGGGTTGGCGAAGGTTTTGATTTTGCCAGTATCCACGGCTATCTTGTCGCGTGAAACGATCGCGCCATCGATAGCGGCGAGCAGCGCCAGCGTAGGCGATTCCTGCGGTCGGTCCACGAGAAATGCGCCGACGGCGTGCAACATCAGCTTGCGGTTGACGTACTGGAAGTACAGCCGATCGAGCCGAACGCGGCAGGCCTCGGATTTTGTGTCCGCGAGTTTTTGTTGCGTAGCAACGATGACCTCGGACCAAGTAGGCGCTGCCGGCTTGGACAGCTTCCATTCGTGAGGTGTGAGCGTCGCGATCGTCCACCTTGGCACGTCCGCGAGGATATCCTTTGCCACCGCATCGAGGGCGCTCGTCGCTTCAGGCATCGGTGCATGCAGCCGGCCGAGCAGTTCGAGGCGACCGGATTCATCGTGGCGGACATCGACGACGACTGCGCCGTCCAGGCCGCGCTCGACGATTCGCGCTTGCAATGCCGGCATCGGCGGATCGTTTACCGTCGCGCTCAGGCGCACAGCCATCGGTGTGAGATTTGTATCGATGACGCTGGGCAAAACCGTTGGCAGCCAGATCGCGAGGTCGGTCTCGATTGCCGTGCGTTCACTGGCAGTCGCAAACATGCGGATCGCGACCCGGTAAACATGGCTCGCGCCGCCGGCGTCGGTGGCATCGCCCCCGTCCTTACGGAGGACTGCTGTCGGGGCAACGTCGTGAATAACCGCGCGACGCAAGAGCGGTTTGTTTTCCTTGACCGCGTACTGCACGAGTTGCTTCTGCAATGCAATCGTCTTCTCGGCTGGGTCAAACAGCGTCAATCGAAGCAAGACGTTCGGTTTGGCGTCCTTGTCGCCGGAATTCGCCACGATTTCGCGCGTCAGCGGATCCTTGGCGAGCGCCAATACGGCGGCCTCGACTGGCTTGCGTTGCTCCTCTTTCGCGATGAATCCGTCGAGTCTCAGCGTGCCTTTGTTGTCGAACCAGGCGCTGACGATGCGAGCGTCGCGCATCGTGTCGTCCTGTGCGATCGCTTTCATGATCGGGCGGATCGGATGGTCGTGGACGGCGGCGGCGACGGCGATCTCCGGCAAGTCGGCAAACTTCATCTCGGCTGACTGCAGCCGCGTGCGAAGTACAACGACGAGCTTCGGCGCGATCGCTCCCGACTTCTCGTTAACCCCCACGCTGACGACGCGAAAAGTTAGCTTCGCCTGGTCATCAAACGTCCCAGCATCGATGCGAGTGTGACGCAGCAGTAGGCGAAGTTCGGCGTCATGCTCGAACCCTCGCCCCGCATCGAAGTCGCTTTGCAGTTTTGGAACCTGGTCGGCAATCGACAGCACTTTGACCGCGTCAAGAATGAGGCCGGCATCGCACTCGCGCTTCAATTCGGGCGACGCTTCGATGAGCGAACGAGCCTTCGTCTCCAGCAGGGCGATTTGTTCCTTGCGTGCGACCCAGCCGCGAATCTGAAGCTGGCGATTGTCGTCGTCGATGCTCACCGAGTGGATGGCGGAACCCTTCAGCGCATCGTCACCGGAGCATGCTTTGCGGAGATTCGTCGTAGCGTCGGTGACGGCTAACTCAATCGCTTCGATGTTTTTGAACGATTTGAATCGCTTCCAGTTCGAACCGACATACAGCCCAGCAGCGCCGAGTCCGGCGCCGAGGGTTAACACGAAGCAAAAAAGCACGAAGCGTTTCATGGGGTCAATACTCCGCTGTTTAGCCGCTGGCTTGTGGCGAGCGCAATCGCCGCGATTGCGCACGCGCTCGCCACAAGCGAGCGGCTAAACGGAATCGTGCTACTTCTCGCCGATACAGTAAATCGCGCGATCCGAGCGCAGATAAATACGGCCCTCGACAATCGCCGGGCTGGCGTTGAAGACGCTGCGGTCCGCGGCGAAAGTGTTATGCGCCAGTTGCTTGAAGGTCGGGCTGGCTTCGATGACGTAGGTTCCGTTCTCGCGCGTTACATAGTAGATCTTTCTGTCCGCCAGCGTGGCCGAGGCGTAGATTCGGCCTGGTTCGGGGCTAAGCTGTTTTTCGTAGACGACGTCGCCAGTCTTGGCGTTGAGGCAGTAGACGGTGCCCTGGCTTTCGTGAGCCCAGTAGAGGTGACCATCGTGGTAGAGTGGCGATGAGACGTTGGAACCTTTGCGTGCGCTCCAGAGTTGGTTGGCCGCCGTGACGTCGCCCGAGCCGCCGAGTTTGAAGGCGATGGCGGTATTGGAGCGGCCGCCGATGGCGAAGGCGACACCGTCATTGACGACGACACTCGGGCAGACGTAATCCTGCACGCCGTTGCAAGTCCAGGCGACCTTGCCGGTCTTGAGGTTAATCCCGGTGACAGCGTTTCTGGCGGAAGAAACGAGTTCCGTACCGTTGGTTGTTTTGGCGAGGATCGGCGTGCTCCAGGTCCAATCGGTGCCGGATTGTTGCGACCAGGCTTTTTTGCCATCGGCTTTGTTGAGAGCGACGATTTCGCCCGACTCGACGCCGGCGTTGACGATGACGAGGTCATCGTGGAGAACGACGGAGGAGCCGGAACCCCAGCCGTGAGTCTGCTTGCCAACGCTGCTGCGCCAAATTTGCTTGCCGTCGAGATCGAAAGCGACGACGCCGGCGATGCCGAAGAAGCAATAGACGTGCTTGCCATCGGACGCGGGCGTGCTCGACGCATAACCGTGCAGAGCCTGGAAACCGCGATAGGCATCGTCGGCAGCATCGGCAGCGATGTCGCGCGTCCAGAGGATTTTGCCGGCACGAGCCAGGCAGACGAGGTGTCTCTTGAGGCCCTCCGCGCTCGGGTTGTCCTTGCCGGCGCCGGTGTAGTAGGTGACGAAGATTTGGTCGCCGACGAGAATCGGACTGGACGAACCGTGGCCGGGCAGATCGGTTTTCCAGAGCAAGTTCTTCGTGTCGCTCCATTCCGCGGTTGCCTTGGTCGCCTTGGCAACGCCCGACCCATCGGGGCCACGGAATTGCAGCCAATCGGTGGCGGTGGCGGTTGTCGCGGAAAGGCAGATGGCGACCAATGAGGAGAGCATGTGGCGCATGGGTTGAATTCTCTTGGGTTGTAGAATCACAGCATCGACAGCGGCTCATTGGCAACCGCGAACGACATATACTTCGCATGGTAGATGTTGTCGCTTTTCCGAACCGATAAAAACATTTCCGAGCCGCGACCGTAAGGGGGCGGCCGACATAAACCGCTCGGCATTCTGTCGGCCGCTCCCTTACGGTCGCGGCTCGGAAAAGCGTCAAACTCAGCCGTCAAAGGTATACATGCAGTCTATCCAACTGGGCCAATCGGTTCAACGCCGCGACGATAACGCAGGTAGACATCGTCGTCGCAGCGTTCGACGGCATCGAGTCGCAAGCGCGGGCAGTCGGCTATGCGGTCCAATCCCCGTCCGGCGATCGGCGATTTGGCGTCGCCCTGGCCGATCAGCAGCGGCGCGACGAAGACATGGGCCTCATCAACGGCGCCGGCGTCGAACAGCGAGCCGAGCAACACGCCGCCGCCTTCCACCAGCACATTCGTACAGCCGCGCGAACCGAGCTCTTTCAGCAGTGCCAAAACATCGACACGTCCCGACACGTCCTGTCGAAGTTGGACAATTTCGCAGCCGGCGGTTCGCAAAGGATCGAGAGCGATGGCATTCGTCGCGCAGGTGGCAATCAACGTGGAGACCAATTTCGCGGTTTGCACGAGTTGCGACGTGACAGGGAGCCGCGCGTGCGTATCGACGACAACGCGCGTCGGCGTGCGTGGGCCGGGCGGTCGCGCGGTGAGGAGCGGGTCGTCGGCGACTGCCGTGCCGACGCCGATGACGATGCCGTCCATGCATCCGCGCAGAGTGTGAACGCGTTGGCGTGAGGTTTCGCCGCTGATCCAGCGTGAATCGCCGATGCGCGTCGCGATTTTTCCATCGAGCGTCATGGCCCATTTCGCATGGACCCAAGGCAAACCCGCGGCGAGGCGTTTGAGATACGGCGCGTTCTGCCGACGCGCCTCGGCTTCGCCGACGCCTAACTCGACACTCACACCGGCGGCTCGTAAGATCGCCGCGCCTTGGCCGGCGACTTTGGGAAAGGGATCCTGCAACGCGGCCACGACATGTGCAATGCCCGATCGCAGTACGGCGTCGGTGCACGGCGGCGTCTTCCCCTGATGGCAGCACGGCTCCAGCGTCACATAAAGCGTCGCGCCACGTGCAGCCTCGCCAGCGTGCGCCAGCGCATTGACTTCGGCATGCGCCTGGCCAAACTGTTCATGCCAACCTTCGCCAACGCACACGCCGTCGCGCACCACGATGGCCCCGACCAGCGGGTTCGGCTCGACGTAACCCCGCCCGCGCTCCGCGAGCGCGATCGCTCGGCTCATCCAGACTTCAGCGTCGTGCGTCATGGCGTGTCCGGCTTGCTTGAATTACTCACCTAATCACAGAGACACAGAGAACACAGAGAAAATCAAGATAGGTAGAAAATACTATGAAAAACTATTCGCGATCGAAACGCTGCCCGAACTCGTGATTCCCATTGCATTTCTCTGTGTTCTCTGTGTTCTCTGTGTCTCTGTGGTTAGTTTTTTTTGTTAAAGACGTTCAATCGTCAACGTGTTCTCACGCAGGAATTGATCGCATTCGGATCGTGTGAAGACGCCCGGCGTCGTGCCCACTGCGCGCACGCAGCTTGCGCCCAGGGCACTGGCGATGCGGAGACACTCCTCCGGTCCCTTGTTTTGCAGGAGTCCGCAGATGTAGCCGGCGTCGAACGCGTCCCCGCCGCCGCTGCCGTCTATGAATGGAACCGAATAGGCACCCGCTCGCAGACGCAAATCGCCGCTCGCCAGTACCGAACCGCCGCCGCCCAGCGTAATCACGCACGTCGCCGCGCCCATGCGCAGAAACGTCTCGGCCTGTTTGAGTGGATTGCTTTCGCCCAAGATGAGTTCGCCTTCGTCGCGATTCGGCAGGAACAGATCAACGTAAGGCAGCAATCGATCGAATCGGCTGCTACACTCGCTATTCGCCGGCACGACGATGTCGAGCACCGTCTTTACGCCCTTCGCCCGCGCTTTCGCAAAGAGCGTCGTGAGATCATCCTGGGTCACCGTCGGCATGAGCAGGTAGCCGCCGAGGTAGAGAATCTTGACCTTGTCGAGCAGCGAGAGCGAAATATCGGTGGCTTGAAATGCGGTATTGGCGCCGAACGTATGCACGAAACGCCGATCTTCACCCTTGACGTTGACGATGAGCGTTTGACTGGTGTCGAACCCGGGCGTCGACTGGATCGCGGAGACATCGACTTTGGCGTCGCGCAAAAAATCCGTCACAACACGGCCAAAGACATCGGCACCGACGCGCCCGGCGATGGCGACGCGCACGTCCATCTTTGCGAGGTCCACGGCCGCATTCGCTGCGCAACCGCCGATCGTCAGCAACATGCCATCTGTCGTCACCAGTTCGCCGGCGGCGGGCAGATGCGAAATCGGTTGGCAGACATGATCCGCGACAATGATCCCAGCACATAGAACTTCTGGCATAAATCGTCCGTAGTCCTTGGTCCTTGGTCCGTAGTTCGTTGTACCCGGATTTCTTGCCACTGACTACGGACTAAGGACCACGGACGCATTTATGCTGCCCGCCGCATGCGTAGGGTGGCGATTTCATAGCGGATCAGTTCGTACACGAGCTTATCGGCGCGTGGTCGATCCTCCGGCTTGCGTGCCAACATCGCGTCGATGACTTCCGTCAAACCAGCTGGCGCATCGCGCACATGGTCTGTTAAGAGCTGCGGATTGTCGGAACTGTGGCGGCGCATCGTCTCTATCTGATCGCCCTGGGGATAGGGCAATTGCCCGGTCAACAATTCAAACAACGTCACGCCGAGACTGAATACGTCGGATCGTGCTTCATCGGTCGGTTCCTCGCCGCACAACTCCGGTGCGAGATAGTTGGCGGTGCCGAGAACGTAGCCTTTTTCTTGAAAGGATGCGTTCTCGCCGGGCCGATGCGCGAAGCCAAGGTCGAGCAGCACGGCCTTGCCGGCATCGATAAGACGGATATTCTCGGGTTTCACGTCGGCGTGGATGAAGCCTTTGCGGTGCAGCGCCGCCAGCGCCTCTGCGGTTTGTCGGGCGATCCAGATGGCCGTCGGCATCGACACCTGGTAATCGCGCCGCAGCCGGCGCCGGAGTGATTCGCCCGGGAGAAAATCCATCACCAAGTAGTGCGGCGGCGTCATCACGTGGGCTTCACGCAGGCACACCAGGTGCGGATGCTTAACCGCCAGGCACGCTCGGGCCTCTCGCTGCAATAATTTTACCGCAACGGGTTGATCCTCCCAATCGGGCCGCAGAGTCTTCACCGCGCATGGCAAATCGCTTTGGCAATCTCGCGCGGAGTAAACCGAAGTAATCACCCCGCCGCCGAGGCATGTCAACAGTTCGTACCCAGGTATTTTGGGGAGTGCCTTCATGGCTTTACGCGGTTCCGTATCGAAGAGATGGGGTGACTCCGCAAACCACGTTATCGGCATTCGGATAGGCAAAGCTTGAGCGATACTTCGTACAGGTCGATCTGATATTATTCCTGGCTACGTGGAGTGAAGCTCTCGCGGTTGGATTCGATTTTCCGTCAACCGTGTCCTGCTGACGCCGGTCGATAATCTTTGCCGACTCTCCTTGCATGGTTCACTCCTGAACCACCGACGAGCAAACCGACGAGAATCAAGGATGATGCGCCCATCAAAAGCCGATTTTCCGTCGGAGGCTGAAGCGTAAGCGAGGCATTCAGGCCGCCTCGCTTACGCTTCAGCCTCCGACGGAAAATCGGCTTTTGAGGGTGGCGTCTAGGATGAACTCAAAGACATGAACCCGCGCATATTCACGAACCTCCTCGATGAGATTGCGTTCCCAAGCGTAAGGCTGGGAACGAGGGAAAATCGACGATCGAAATACACCGTTGCTTACGCTTTCGGCTCCGACGTTTTGTCGGCATGAAGTTTTACGATACGGGTGTGATCGGTAAGCGAAGCGTGAATTTTGTTCCTTTGCCGAGTTCGCTCTGTACGTCGATTGTGCCGCCGTGCGCTGCGATGATCTTGCGCGTCGTTGGGAGGCCCAGCCCGGAACCGCCAGATTTGGATTTGGTTGAGTAGAACGGCTTGAAGATTTTCGTTAGCACTTCCGGCTCAATGCCCGTGCCGGTGTCGATCAGGCTGAGCGCGACTTGGCTGTTTTCAACCGTCGCCTGCAGGGTCAGCTCGCCGCCTTTGGGCATCGCCTGGGCGGCGTTAAGCATGAGATTCAAGAGCGCTTGTCGCATCATCTCGGTATTGAGCCTGAGCGTTGGCAGATCGGCGGGCAGAAAGGTTTTGATGTCGATATTCGTCGCCCGCGCCGTTGGCGTGAAGAAATCGACCATGTCTTCGATGAGCCTCGGCAGATCGGCGGGTTCGAGCGGCAGGTCCTTGATGCGTGCAAATCGCAAAAAATCGTTCGACAGAGCGACGAGCCGCTCACATTCCCCTTGAACTTTTTGCACGCGTGTCAACGCTCGGCGTTCGCGTTGGTTTTCGGGGTTTTGAAAATCTTCCGCCAGCAGCTGCAAGTTAAGATTGAGCGTGTTGAGGTGATTTTTGATTTCGTGAATAAAACCGCCCGCCAACTCCGCGAGGACGGCGTAGTCTTCAGTGGCGGGATGGGGCGCGGACATGGAACGTACCGAAAAAGCCCCACCATGAGCGCAGCGATTGGTGGGGGTGCATCCCCAGGAATCGCTGCGCTCATCCTGGGGCTTAAGGAATGCCGACCTAGCGCCGATCGCCACGCGGGCGATCGCCTTGGGGCGGACGGTCACCGCCGCTTGGTGCGGCCGGGTCGAGGCCTTTGGCCTCGCGAATCAACACTTTGCGCGACAGCTTCACGCGGTCTTGATCGTCGATGGCGATGACCTTGACCTTAAGGATGTCGCCGACTTTGCAGACGGCATCGACGCGATCCAGGTATTTGTCATCCAGTTCACTGATATGGCACAAGCCATCGCGACCCGGCAGGATTTCGATGAACGCGCCAAAGTCCTTGATCGAAGTCACTCGGCCTTCGTAGACTTTGCCGACCTTCACCTCTTCGCAGAGCGATTCGACGCGGCGTTTGGCGGCCTCGGCGCCTTCGCCGTTGGCGTGCGAGATTTCGACGGTTCCGTCTTCGCGAACGTCGATCTTGGCACCCGTAATTTCCTGCATGCCGCGGATCGTTTTGCCGCCCGGGCCAATCAATAGGCCGATCTTTTCCGGATGGATCTTGGTGACGAGCATGCGCGGAGCGTGCTTGCTCGTGTCGGGTCGTGGGAAGCGGAGCGTCGAGACAATCGCCCGGAGAATTTCCCGGCGAGCATCGCGGGCCTGGTCGAGCGTGGCGCGGATGATTTCTTCGTTGATGCCGTCGATCTTGAGATCGAGTTGGATGCCGGTGATGCCGCGAACCGTGCCGGCGACCTTGAAGTCCATGTCGCCGAAATGATCTTCGTCGCCCATGATGTCGGTAAGCAGAGTCCAGCCGGATGGCTCCTTGACGAGTCCGATGGAGATGCCGGCGACGGGATCGCTGATGGGAACTCCGGCGTCCATGAGGGCCAGCGTACCGCCGCACACCGAGGCCATGCTGCTAGAGCCGTTCGATTCCGTGATATCGGAGACGAGGCGGATGGTGTAGGGAAACTTTTCTGAAGGCGGAATGACAGGTTTGAGGCTGCGTTCGGCTAACGCCCCATGGCCGATTTCGCGTCGTCCGGGGCCACGCATCGGCTTGCATTCGCCGACGCTGAATGGCGGGAAGTTGTAATCGAGCATGAACTTCTTGGAAACCTCGTCGGCCAAGCCATCGACGCGTTGTTCGTCGGCGGAAGTGCCGAGGACAATCGTAACGAGTGCTTGCGTTTCGCCGCGAGTGAAGAGCGCGGATCCGTGCACGCGGGGCAGAACGCCGACTTCGCAGGCGAGGGCGCGAATTTCCTTGTTGGTGCGTCCGTCGATGCGTTTGCCTTCGAGAATGAGCGAGCGGACGATCTGTTCTTCGAGCCAATCAATTGCTTGGGCAACTTGCTCCGGGGCGAATTGGCCCGTGCCTTCCGCAGGCACAAACGCGGCGAGGATGCGGTCGCGCAAAGCGCTGATGGCATCAGCGCGGGCGGCCTTGCCTTTGGTCTGTTTCAATTCGCGGAATTCGGCACCGAACTTTGCTTTCACGGCTTCCTTGGCGGGATTTACCGGCGCGGGGGCCGGTGCTTCCTTGACGCCAAGTCCCGCTTTGGTGCGGAATTCCTCAATCAGGTCGATGAGCTTGCGAATTTCGCCGTGGGCGAGCATAATCGCCTGGGCCATCGTTTCTTCGGGCATTTCGCGAGAGAAGCCTTCGATCATGGTGACGGCATCGCGGGTGCCGGAGACGATGAGGTCGAGATCGCTTTGCTCCATCTGCGTGGCGGTCGGCATGACGACGAATTCCGTGCCGATGCGACCTATGCGAACGGAACCGGTGCGTTTCAGGAACGGAATCTGCGAAAGGTGCAACGCCGCGCTGGCACCGATCATGCACAGGATGTCGGGATCGTTCTCCTTGTCATAGGAGAGCGGCGAGCAGATGATCTGAACTTCGTTGAGATAGTTGGACGGAAAAAGCGGACGAATGGGACGGTCGATGAGGCGCGATGTCAGGATTTCCTTGGTGGTCGGACGTCCTTCGCGTTTGATGAAGCCGCCGGGGAATTTGCCCGCAGCATAGGTTTTCTCGCGGTAATCGACGGTGAGGGGGAAGAAGTCGCGCCCTTGGATGGGGCTGCCCTCACACACCGTGGTGATGGTCCAGGTTTCGCCGAGGCCGACGATGACCGCACCATGCGCCTGTTTGGCGATTTTACCGGTTTCGAGGAATAGTTTTTGGCCGCCTAGCTGAATTTCTACACGACAGACCTGCACGGAGTACCTCTTGCTTAGATCGGCAGGAAAGTCGAAGCGGAATCGGCTGGTCAGAGCGAGGATCGCGAAAAAAATCAAGTAGCTGACGGATGTCAGCTGCACGATTATTTTCGCAGGCCGAGTTTACTGATGACAACCAGGTAGCGATTACGATCGGTGTTGCGCAGATAGCTGAGCAATCCAGATCGTTTGCTGACCATCATCAACAAGCCGCGCCGGCTCGCGTGGTCTTTTTTGTGCGTGCGCAAATGCCCGGTCAGATACGTGATACGTTCCGTGAGCAATGCGATTTGCACCTCGGGCGAGCCGGTGTCGTCGGCCTTGCGCCGATAAGTGTCAATCAATTCCGTTTTGCGGTCTTTAGTGATTGCCATATCGGTCCTCACCAACCTCCATCGCCAACGACTCTACTGCCTTGGACAAACTGTGATATCAATTTTACACTATCGTCCAGACTAATCTACGAACCGTTGGAAGGATTGCCAAGTAGCTTGTGATGTTTTGTTTTCCCCAAACGAACATTCGTATGGGAAGCGTGTTTTATACCACGATGCGGAGAGGTTGGCAAGGCCTCCGGCTGCAATCTTTTCAATTAAGCCCAGAGGTGAGGGGCTCCGAATCTCTGGGATCATTCCAAGCATTATGCTGCACGCAGGTCGGTTTGAATGACCCGAGCCTTAATCGCCAGCGAAGGGCACCAAGCGGCCCGTCGCTGGCGCTCGGGCTCGGAAAAAACGACAATCTTTCTCGCGTGTGGTATGTCCGCAAGGGTTCAGATTACCTCACCCGCCGGTACAACCCGCAACGTCGTCGGGAAAATCCTCAGAGAGTCCGGCCTCGAACCAGGGCGGAATTTCGATCTCGCTTACTGCCCCGAACGCGTTCTCCCGGGCAATACTGTCGCCGAACTCATGAACAACGACCGCATCCTCGGTGGCGTCACTCCGCAGTCCGCCAAACGTGCCCAGGAGATGTATCAACGCTTCTGTCAAGGAAGACCACGCTCATCGACGATCGCACGGCTGAGATGTGCAAGCTCATGGAAAACACCTATCGCGACGTGAACATCGCGCTCGCCAACGTATTCGCCCGCATCGCCGAGGACGCGGGCATCGACGTTTGGGAAGCGATCGATCTCGCCAATCTCCATCCGCGCGTCAAGATTCTCAAGCCGGGGCCGGGCGTCGGCGGGCATTGTATCCCCGTCGATCCATGGTACCTGGTGCAAGCCTATCCGCAGCACACCGCCCTTCTGCGTTGCGCCCGCGAAATCAACGATGGGCAAGACGCACGCTTTCTCGAACAACTTCAAGCATCGGGTCAGTTGAAGGCTGGTCAAAAACTCGCGATTCTCGGCGCGGCATACAAAGCCGACATTGACGATGCCCGCGAAAGTCCGGCCGGTTTGCTGGTCGAAGCGGCAAAGAAGCAAGGCATCGAAACCGCCGTCCACGATCTACTTGTCAAGGCGGGCAACCATCACGGCCTGACCGTCAGCAATGACATGCCCGCCGTGCTCAAAGGCGCCGCCGCCGCAGCGCTGCTCGTCGAACATCGTGCGTATCGTTCGCTGTCTGCCAAGTTCTTCAGTGACCACATGGCCGGCCGACTCGTCGGCGACTCGCGCTATTGGCTCAACCATGCCTCGCTACGCTGGTCGGGCTTCACCGTAGTCGTGCTTGGCCAAAGCCCGGAGGCACAGACGCGAATGGCGCAGACTTAACAGGCTCCTCTGGTTTCCGCTTGTGGCTTGGCGCTCGGAAAATCCCGTGCGACCGCTAAGCCACAGGCGGAAACTAGACAGGGTCGTTGGCCCAATCGCTACAATCGGCAAAGTTTAACACCGGGTGGGGACAATTAGACTGAAAACATGGCTTTGCGCTAACGTTCCGCGTTTTCCGCGACCTACAATCGTAGTGAAGAAACCGAAGGTTGGAGGTGCGCTATGAGCAGAGCAACGATTTGGGTTACGGTTGGGATATTGTTGGTGACATTGACCGGATGTCGGCAGACGAGTGGTTGGCGTTGCCATGGGAACAACGCGACACAGGCGAAGCCGATGTTCGTGCCCCCGCCGCCACCTACGGCGATCCAGACAGTGCCGGTGCAACCGATTCCGCTGGGCGGGTTCCCAGTGGTCCCGCCGCCACCTTCGCCCGGGGCGCGCATTGATCCGCTCGCGCCGCCGTTGATTACGAAGTCACCGCCGCCTGTCGAGACGCCCTGGCAGCCCGCCGAACGCGCCGATCCGGCACCACCGATCGTGCAACCGCGGGTTCAACTTTACGCACCAGAGGTTCTTGAAAAGCCCGCCGACGCGAAAAGCGATCCGTTGAAACAGCCGAACGCAAACGTTCCCACGAATTTCACTGCCGTGCAAAAGGGCGTCCGCGCGGGTACTCGGCCATCACTCGACGAACTCGATTGGCTGCGCGACAACGCCGCCGCGAGCGTCATCCATATCCGCCTGCCGGGCGAGGACGATACTGCCGACCGTAAGCAGATCGAATCGCGTGGCATGCGGTACATCGCATTCGAGGTCTCGCCGCAAACGGTGACGAAACAACAAATCGACGCCTTCATCGCACTGGTGCGCGATCACGCTCGGCTCGGCATGTTCGTCTACGATCGCGACGGTTCGCTGGCCGGTCCGATGTGGTACGCCTATTTCCGCCGCGGCGATTTCGACAGCGCCGACGCCGCCTTGCTCCGCGCCTATCCGCTCGGCCTGCAAACCGAACGAGCGGGGCAGCATCGCGACATGTGGCAGGCGGTGCAGTCCGTAGTCAGTGGTCAGTAGTCCGTGGTGATACATCGCACAAATGGAAATGTCGTGTTTTCGGACGAATCGAACCTTTTCCGAGCCGCGGCCGACAGAATCCCGTGCGCTCGTTGTCGGCCGCTCCCTGACGGTCGCAGCTCGGAAAGGCGACAATCCCACCCGTCGACGGTACAAGATGCACGAGAGCGATTCGACGGCGTTTCGAATCGCTTTTTCTTTGCGCGGGCTTGACGCGCTCGTTCGGATTCCTGAATCCTGACTCAGGACCTGATACGCTGCATTCCCTCTTTGCTACGGACCACGGACTAAGGCAAATGACTACTCCAAAGAAAAAGACGAAGGCATCCCTTGGCACAACGAATCCGTTAGTGCCGCCGATTTATCAGTCGTCGGTTTATACGATTCCCGATCTTGATGCGCTCGACGCCATCATGAACGATGGCGAGCCGGGCTACATCTATGCTCGCGATGCACACCCGAACGCTCGTCGGCTCGCGCAGATGCTGGCGAAGGAATCGGCCTCGGCCTGGGGCGTCGTCACCGGGTCGGGCATGGCGGCGATCAGTGCTATCGTTCTTGCCACCGTCTCGCAGGGGCAACGCATCCTCGCGGGCAACCGCTTGTATGGCCGAACCGTGCAACTCTTTTCGCAGGAGCTGCCGCGGTTCGGCGTCAACACCGACTATGTCGATGCCAACGATCTCGATGCCGTCGAGAAGGCGCTCAAGAAAAGTCCCCGGCTCCTCTTTGTCGAGACGGTCTCGAATCCGCTATTGCGCGTCGTCGATGTCAAAGCACTGGCAGACTTGGCCCACAATCATGGCGCGTTGCTTGTCGTCGATAACACGTTCGCAACGCCTGTGCTGACGAAGCCAACGAAACTCGGTGCCGACTTCGTCATGGAAAGTTTGACGAAAATGATTGCGGGCCACAGCGATGTGACGCTCGGCTTCGTTGGCGGGATGGACGACGACATGCTGCCCGCCGTCAACGCCGCTAGCAGCATCTGGGGCCTGGCGTCGAATCCATTCGATTGTTGGCTGGCGGAGCGCGGCCTGGCGACGATGGACCTACGCACTCGTGCCGCCTGCGCGAACGCCGGCACGCTCGCCGATTGGTTGGCGGAGCAATCGGGCGTCGCCGGGGTCTGGTATCCGGGCCGCGAGGATCATCCCGATCATGCCTTGGCGAAACGCGTGCTCAAAGGCGGGTTCGGGCATATGGTCTGCTTTGAACTCGACGGCGGGCGCGACGCTGTCAATCGCTTCCTGCACGCGGCTCCGGGCATTCCGTTTAGCCCATCGCTTGGCCATTTTGCGACGACGCTCAGCCATCCCGCGACGACATCGCACCGCTACGTCAGCCCAGCCGAGCGCAAACGCCAGGGCATCACGGACGGCCTGATCCGCCTGTCCGTGGGCATCGAATCGTTGGAGGCGATCCAGGAGGAGATGGCGAAGGGGCTGGAATAGTTTAGCCGTTCGCCTTTGGCGAGCGCGGAATGAGCGTGCTGCGATTCATGTGGATACAGCGTGGCAGCGCTCGCCACGCCAAAGGCGAGCGGTTAAACAATCAGGTCACGACCGTTTCATCCCGATATAATAGTGCTCCCAGGAAAACAACATCACCCCCAACAGGACATCAATCCAACCACCGACCATGACACAACAACTTCGACTTGGCATCCCCGCGGGCAGCTTGCAAGAAGCGACTGCGGAACTCTTTCGCAACGCCGGCTTCAAGATCACGTTCGCGAACCGAAGCTACTATCCCACCATTGACGATCCCGAAATCCACTGCACGCTAATCCGCGCGCAAGAGATGCCGCGTTACGTCGAAGCCGGTTCGCTCGATTGCGGGCTGACCGGGCATGACTGGGTGCTCGAGAATGAAGCCGAGGTGACCGAACTCGCCGAACTCGTGTTCTCCAAGGTCAGTCGAGGACCGGTACGCTGGGTACTGGCTGTGCCCAATGATTCGCCGATCATGATGGTGACCGATCTCAACGGCAAGCGGATCGCGACGGAGTTGGTCGGCGTGACGAAGCGTTACTTGAAGGAGCATGGCGTCAGCGCTCAGGTCGAGTTCAGCTGGGGCGCGACGGAAGTCAAGCCGCCGCGGTTCGCCGATGCAATCGTCGATGTCACGGAGACGGGCAGCTCGCTGAAGGCCAACAATTTGCGTATCGTCGCCGAGTTGATGCAGAGCACAACGCGCTTCATCGCCAACGAGAAGGCTTATGCGGATCCGTGGAAAAAGCAGAAGATGGACGACATCCTCCTAATGCTTCGCGGCGCCTTGGCCGCCGAGGGGATGGTTGGCCTGAAGTTCAATACGCTCGCCACGAACAAGGACCGAGTGCTGGCGTTTTTGAAGAAGCACCCGCGCACGGCTCTGAACAGCCCGACGCTCTCGCCGCTTGCCGACACGGCTTGGCTGGCGATGGAGATCGTCATCGACGAGGACATCGTGCGTCACATCATGCCGCAGCTTTACGCCGTTGGCGCGCGTGGGATCGTGGAGTATCCGATTAGCAAGATCATCTTGTGATTGCTTGTCCTCGAATTGGATCGCTACGCGGTTGCGTGTTGATCGCTTTCATCCGCAAATAATGACAACTACGAATCGTGATGTCATAGTGGACGCCGTAAAGCGAATTTGTTTTGGCAGCACGCTTATTCTACCTCATCGATAGCAATGTCCAGCGTTTCAGTTCGTCAATCGACATGCCCTTGCTTGCCCTCGTCGTGGCACCTATAAATACTAACGGAACCTTTTTCGCCAACGCAACAAAAGCGACGGACCTTCGTATGAAAGCCTGGTTTCGCAATATCATCGTGGCCATTCGGACCGTGGCCCAGGGGTTGTGGATTACCCTTTGGTACTTCTTGCAGACGTACAAACGCAAGGCGTTCACGCAGCATTTCGAGTATCCCGAACTGCCCGTGCCGGTGAAGCCGCGCTATCGCGGGTTCCATCGCTTCGATTTGACGACGTGCATTGGCTGCGACAAATGCGCGAAGGCCTGTCCGGTCGATTGCATCTACATCGACAAGGTCAAGAATCCCGTGGGCAAGGGGTTCCGCGTCAATGGCTTCACCATTGATTACACAAAATGCATGTTCTGTGCGTTGTGCGTAGATCCCTGCCCCGTCGACTGCATCTTTATGGGTTCGACGCACGATCAAAGCTGTTACACACGCGATGGTTGCATGGTCGATTTCGCCAAGCTGCCTGTTGAAATCGCCTGGGGACAAGCGACGCTGAACCCGACGGCGATCGCGGCCTCCAAGCTCGTGGCGGAGCCGGTATGGACGAAACCGCCCGACCCACCACCACCGCCAAAGCCCGCGCCTCCCGCAGCGGCACCGACACCGCCGGCAACGACCGCGCCGGCAGCAGCCATCTGAATTCCACTGGTTTGTCGACTAGCGGTCGCATGATGTCTTGCGAGCGCCAAACGACAAGCGGATAACAAATAGGATTCCCATGAACGCCATCAAGGACCGAAAGCCGAAACGACAGCTCTATTCTGTCGCCGAGGCGAACGCGATGCTGCCGCTGTTGCGTTCCATCTTGCGCGACGTGACCGCGCTTGCCAACGAATTGCGCGATCGCTACGAACGCTTATCACGCTTGCAAAGCACGAAAGGTCTCGACCGCGCCCACGAGGAAGAAGTGCAGCAGCTGGCCGAGGAGTTTGAACGCGGTCAAGAAAAAATGCACGAGTTTGAACACGAGCTGCAAAAGCTCGGCGTCGAACTCAAAGACCACTTCAGCGGCCTGATCGACTTCCGCCACATGCACGATGACCGCGAGGTCTATCTCTGCTGGCGTATGGGCGAAACAGAAGTTACGCATTGGCATGAGCTCGACTCCGGTTTTTCAAGACGCAAAAAACTCCAACTCGCTGCCACGAACGGATAACACCGCATGCAACCTCTATTCGCCAATACGTTGTTTCCCGCGCCGAGTGATCCGGTGTCGGCGATGGTGTTTTTTATCGTCGTCTTTGCCGCGGTCGGCGTGGTCTTTCTGTTCATCCATCTCGTGATGGGCAGCGTCATCCGCCCTAACGTGCCCGACCCCGAAAAGCTCACGATCTACGAGTGCGGTGAACCGACCGTCGGCAGTGCGTGGGTACAATTTGACTTGCGTTACTATGTCGTCGCGCTGTTGTTCGTCATTTTCGACGTTGAAGTCGCGTTCTTCTTTCCCTGGGCGACGGTGTTCGGCAAGGCGAATCAGCTGGCGAATCCTGCGTTGGATGATGCGGCTCGGCAAGCAATCTCCAAGCAGCTCGTGCCGTCCGAGCTAAGCTCCGAAACCAAACGCCGTCTTGGATTAACCAAGGCGGTAACAGGTGAAGACGATCGCGTAGTAAACATTAGCGCCGCCGAGGCTTCGACGTGGGCGAAAATCGCTTTCTTCGACATCGCCATCTTCTTCAGCGTGCTGATGGTCGGCTTCGCCTACGTCTGGCGGCGCGGCGATATCGATTGGGTCCGCGCGTTTGCACTGCACAAAGAGCCGGCGCTCGATCCGGAAAAGCCGCTCGAACAGCACAAATAACTATCTTCCGCTTGCGGCTTAGCGCTCAGATTGGCCCATGCGAGCGCTAAGCCGCAAGCGGAAATACCTCGAAGTTAATCAAGGAGCACCCCATGGGTTGGCTCGAAGGCCGATTTGAAGAATATGTCGCCGTCGCAACGCTCGAACAGGGCATCGCCTGGGCGCGAGAATCGAGCATGTGGCCGATGACGTTTGGCCTGGCGTGCTGCGCGATCGAGATGATGGCGGTCGGCGGTCCTCGTTACGACATCGACCGTTTCGGCGCCGGTGCGTTCCGAGCATCGCCTCGACAGGCCGACCTCATGATCGTCGCGGGAACCGTCAACTACAAGATGGCCTCGCGCGTCCGCCGGCTTTACAACCAGATGCCCGATCCGAAGTTCGTCATCGCGATGGGTGCCTGCACCTGCGGCGGCGGGCCATATTACAAGTACGGCTACAACGTCGTCAAAGGCGTCGACCTCGTCGTGCCTGTAGACGTATATGTCCCCGGCTGCCCGCCGCGACCGGAAGCGCTGCTCGAAGGCCTGATGCGCATCCAGGACAAAGTTCGCGGCATGCGGTATCTGACGAAGGGCCAAAACATCGAAATCCCAATCCCCGCCCGCACCGGCTACGTCCAACTGCCGCCCGAATTTGAAGACGCCGACCCGACGAAGGCGCTGGAGAAGCAAATCGCGTGGGCGAAGCTGACCAAGGAAAAGGCGACGCCTACGAAGGCGTGAAAATCGATTTGTGGGAGATTCGGGCCAATGCCATGCCAACCGTGCTCCGACATGGGCCATATGCCTTTGTGTTCTTCAGTTCCGATCAGAATGAGCCGCCGCACATACATGTAAAACGAGACGACGCGATTGCCAAATATTGGCTCGGTCCCGTGGCTCTTGCAAAAAACCGTGGGTTCAAGGAACCGGCCCTGAGACGGAATGTGCAGTTGGTTGAAAAACATGAGCAGGCGCTAATCGAGGCGTGGCATGACTACTTTGACGCTTGATACGGATCCCACTGCGATACAAGTCGCGTTGTCATCCGAGCGTTTTACAGTTGACCTGGCCGACGGGCGAAGTGTATCGATTCCGTTGGAGTGGTATCCTCGACTCATGAATGCGACGAGGGCCGAGCGAAACAATTGGCAACTCCTCGGCGACGGTTATGCCATCGAATGGCCAGACCTAGATGAGCACATCGGAATCGAGTGCGTTCTCGCCGGTCATCGCAGCGGCGAAAGTATACGATCCTTGAATACTTGGTTGGCTACACGCGCTGAGCAACGGAAAAAGGTTAAGGCTCGTTCCAAAACGAAGCAATCAAAGAAGAAGGCAATAACGTCATGACCGGAGCCGAAATTATCGCCACGCTCGAAGCCGAGTGTAGCACGAAAATCAAGAGCACGAAAGCCGACGCGATCGATCCGTTCGTGTTCGTTGAACCGGGTGATCTCGTCGCGGTCGCTACAGTGCTGCGCGATCATGCGAAGCTCAAGTTCGAGATGCTCAACTGCATTTCGGGCGTCGATTACCTAGAGCTTGATCCAAAGAAAATCGCGAAGGCCGGGTTCGAACCGCACGTCGAAGTCGTGTATCATTTTTCGAGCTTCACGCACAAACATCGCTTCGTGGTGAAGGTGTCGTTGCCTCGCTGGAAGGACAACAAGCCCGGCGAACTGCCCGAAGTCCCAACGCTGTCGCCGTTGTTTCCCGCCGCCGATTGGCATGAGCGTGAGGCGTTCGATCTCGTCGGCGTGAACTTCGTCGGCCACCCGGACCTGTGCCGCATCCTGCTCGCCGACGACTGGGTCGGCCACCCGCTGCGTAAAGACTACGAGTTCCCGCTGGAGTATCACGGGATACGGGGGCGTTAAATAGTGGCTAGTGGTTAGTGGCTAGTGGCTAGTTCATACGACGACCACGGACATTAATCGCTGGCCTCGACCGATTGTTATTTTCTAGCCACTAGCCACTAACCACTAGTCACTATCTATGGTCACCGCTTCCCTCATCCCACAAGATCAAACCATCGTCGAGTTCGATGTGCGCACCGACGAGATGCTCGTCAACATGGGGCCACAGCACCCCAGTACGCATGGCGTGCTTCGCCTTGTCCTGCGCACCGACGGCGAGATCATCTCCGAAGCCATGCCTCACCTCGGCTATCTGCATCGCTGTGCGGAGAAGATCGGCGAAAACCTCTTGCCGATCCAGTTCATCCCGTACACCGATCGCATGGACTACCTCGCCGGCATGAACATGAACCTCGGCTACTCGCTCGCCATCGAGAAGCTGTGTAACATGAAGATCCCGGAAAAAGCGAGCGTAATCCGCGTCATCGTTAGTGAATTGAACCGCATCGCCAGCCATCTCGTCGCCATGGGCACGTATGGCCTCGACCTTGGCACGTTTAGCCCGTTTCTCTACGCCTTCCGCGAACGGGAAATGATCCTCGACCTCTTCGAGGAAGTCTGCGGTGCCCGCCTCACCTACAGCTACCTGACGATCGGCGGCGCCCACGACGACCTGCCCGATGGATGGATCGATCATTGTCAACAGTTCCTCGATTACTTCGAGCCACGTATCCCTGAGTATCACACGCTGCTGACGACGAACCACATCTTCGTCAATCGCACGGCAAACATCGGCGTCTGCTCCAAGGAACTCGCGATTCAGCACGCCTGCTCCGGCCCGATGCTTCGCGGCTCGCTCAACGCACGCAAGAACGACACGGCATGGGACCTTCGCAAAATCGAACCGTACAGCGATTACGACAAGTACGACTTCAAAGTCGTCATCCCGCCCTTCGACATGGCCCCGCCCGAAGCCGTCGTCGGCGACTGCTGGCATCGTTACATGGTGCGCATGCTCGAAGTTGTGGAAAGCATCAAGATCCTCCGTCAGGCGCTCGACCGCTACCCGAAAGCCGCTGGATCGCACCGCGTCGAAGTGCCGAAACACCTGGCCGCCGGCGATGCGTATGTCGAAACCGAATGTCCGCGCGGGCAGATGGGCTTCTACGTCGTCGGCAGCAACGCCAAAGGCCAAGTCCCGCTGCGCGTTCGTGCCCGTTCCTCCAGTATGGCGAATCTGAGCCTCGCCAGCAAACTCTGCGAAGGTTGTCTGATTGCCGACATCCCCGCGATCATCGGCTCGATCGACATCGTGATGGGTGAAATAGACAGGTAAGGCAAGATGCCGCACTTTCATCAGATGGATACCTATTGGTGCGAAAAGGCAGAGTTGGCAGGTCCGTGGGGCCAAGCTTTCCACAGCCTGGCCAGGCTGGAAAGCCTGGCCCCACCTGTCAAATCAAGCCAGCCCTCCCGCCGCCGAAGCAGGGCCATTGTGGTCAAGCCGAAGTTGGAGGAGCAGGCCAGTCGCTTGGCATGGCTGACGTGGGGATTCACCACTTTTTCGCAAAATAGCTTTTTTTTGATTATTTCTCTTGTGCCCTCCGTCAGAAACATTAGAATGGTGATGAATTGTCCGCTAGTTCGTTTCCCGCCGATTTGTTGCCTCTTTTTATTCCTTGCATGCGATTCCAAGGGGGGGTATCACATGGAACAACGTTTTGAAGGCAGGCCCGAAGCCACCGTTCGGCTCGAAGGTCGCCGACTCACCCGCACCGACGTGACCAATGATTGGGGTCTGCGTCTGCAATGGGAAATCCGCCGCAATGGGCAGGTGATCGCCACCGTCAATGCGAGACCGGATCAGGCCTACGAGCATGCCGACACGGCTTCGGGTGAATACTCGATCGTGTTGCAAATGTGGCATTACATTAACTACGCCAAGAACCCGCAGGGCGAGTTCACGCAAAGCCGATTCATCAACGTGTCGAACGTTGTCACCTACCGCATCTAACACTTTTAAACGGCGGCCAGTTACCTTTTGAACGCTCGCGTGCAGTTTCGCGAACGCTAATCGGGGATGCGGCGAACCGATTTTCGGAGATCACACATGCTGAACGTTGGCAACGAAAAGGTGTCGCTCTGTTCCGGTGTTTCGCGGCGCGGGTTTCTGACGGTCGGTGCCACGGCGTTGGCGGGTCTGAACCTGCCGAACCTGATGAAACTTCAGGCCGCCGACGCCATTGATGGCAACCGGGCGCGAATCAAGAATTGCATCACGATCTTTTTGGTCGGGTCGCCGGGCCATCTTGATACCTGGGACATGAAGCCGGACGCACCGTCGGAAGTGCGTGGCAAATATCAGCCGATCCGCACGAATGTCAACGGCGTGCAGATTTGCGAGCACTTCCCGCTGATGGCGCGGAAGATGGACAAGGTTTCGCTGATCCGCAGCCTGCATCATCGCACCGGCGCGACGCACGAGAACGGTCAACGCTGGATGATGACCGGTCATGACTTCAACGCCGACAGCATCAAGCCATGCATGGGCAGCGTCATCTCGCGCACGTTCGGCCAGCGCAGCGAACTACCGGCGAACGTGATCCTGCCCGGCCCGATCGGCAATACCGGCGCGGGCAACCTGCACGGGCAAACCGCGGGGCAGCTGGGCAGCGCCCACGAGCCATTCTTCCTCGGCGCCGACCCCGCCTCGGCCAGCTTCCGCGTCGCCGATCTCGAAGTCCCGACGGGCATGTCCGGTTCCCGATTGGACGCGCGGCGTGATTTGCTCAGCCAACTCGATCAGCTGCAACGCCGAACCGAATCGCGCACGACCAACACGCATGACAGTTCGTACGACCGGGCCTTCCGCCTGCTGACATCGCAGCGTGCCAAGGATGCGTTCGACCTCAGCCTCGAAACGGCACGGATGCGCGATCGCTACGGTCGCAACACGCTCGGCCAAAGCTGCTTGATGGCGCGGCGAATGATCGAAGCTGGCGTGCGGTTCGTTACCGTGAACCATTTCGACACCGTGTTCGGCCAAACCTGCTGGGACATGCACGCCGACGGCGGCGGACTGAACAACACCTACTTCGACTACGAACGCCATCTCTGCCCGCAGTTCGACTGGGCGTTCACCGCGCTCTTGGAAGACTTGGAGCAACGCGGCATGCTTCAAGATACCCTAATTGCGGTGCTCAGCGAATTCGGCCGCACGCCAAGGTTGAACGGCCGCGGCGGACGCGATCATTATCCACAGGCGTGGACGAACTTTTTCGCCGGCGGCAACATCCGCGGCGGGCAGGTCGTCGGCTCGACCGATCGCATCGGCTCGCGGCCTCACGACAACCCAATCGAACCGCCGCAAATCCTCGCCTCGATCTACCACGGCATGGGCATCAACCTCGACACCGTCACGATGCCCGGCCCCGGTGATCGTCCGGTTCGGTTGGTGGAAGCGGAACCGATCCGGCAGCTGTTTTAGGGGATTGGGCCAAGGGCGTTTTCCGTTTGGAGTGTCAACGATCGCACGGGATATCGCGAGCGCCAGGCCGCAAGCGGAAAAAGCAATTGGGTTCGCAATCCGATAATGGTATTCGCGATGCCGAAGCGCAAACCAACCGTTGACGAATTCGACAGTCCATGGAAGGACGCGCTGCATTATTTTTTGCCGGCCTTCCTCGCGTTTTTCTATCCCGACATCCACGCCGACATCGATTGGAATCGGGGCTACGTTGCCTTGGACAAAGAGTTTCAGCGCATCAGTCGGCGGGCGAAGGTTGGCAAACGGCTGGCGGACAAGCTTTTCAAAGTCTGGCTGAACGACGGGTCCGAACGCTGGCTGTTGATCCACGTTGAAATCCAGGGCGACTACGAAAAAGAGTTTCCGCAGCGAATGTTCGACTACCACATTGCCGCTCGACATCTGTACAATCAAAATGTAGTCAGCCTCGCCGTTCTATCCGACGACAATGCGTCGTGGAGGCCGACGAATTTCGCCTACTCCAACTGGGGCAGCGGTGTCGATTTGACGTTCCGCATTGTGAAGCTCCTGGACTGGAACGACAAGTTTGAAGAGCTGGAGAAATCGGCGAATCCGTTTGGCGCGGTGGTACTGGCCCATCTGCAAGCAATCCGTACGCGAGGTCTACCGACCGAGCGAAAGCACTGGAAACTTCGCCTCGTGCGAGACCTTTATCATCGCGGTTTGTCGGCCGATGACGTACGGAGGCTCTTTTTTCTGATTGACTGGATGCTTGCATTGCCCGAAGAACTCGAAGAGAAATTCTGGGAAGAACTCACGGAAACGGAAGGAGGGGAGGATATGCGTTACATCAGCAGCGTCGAACGTATCGGCATGCGAAAAGGCCACGAGCAAGGCGTTCGAGAGGGCATGGAAATAGGTATCGAGAAAGGTATCGAGAAAGGTATCGAGAAAGGTATCGAGAAAGGTGTTCGCCAAGGATTGTTCGAGGGGATCGAATTTGATTTGGAAGCAAAATTTGGTTCGGAAAGGTGCCAATTGCTTCAGAAAACGCGCGATCTCGATTCATCCTCGCTTCGGGAGTTTGCTCGCTGGCTCAAAAAAGCGACGACTATCGATGAAGTTCGTAAGTATCTCGATTGTTAGTGGGAGGACATGGGTAATGCCGACCTACGCAGACCTTTCGTGGGTTGGGTGACTCGTCCGGCGGCGAAATTGGACGGATCAGGAATCCCGTCGAACGTGGAGAAAGCCTCATAGCCTCACCATAACGAGAAAGTATGAGACTCCGCAATTGCGTGAATTCGCCAAGCACTCGAGGCAGCCGCAACGCTCGGCGCTATCCACTAATCTAATACTTTGGTCAAGGATGAAAACAATCCGCCTGAATTACTATCCCACCACACTATCACATTGCCTGCGGGGAAACTCATGAAAATCGGGCAATCCCTGTTGCCGATCGTGGCGGCCTGTCTCCTGGCGAACCACGTCCACGCCGTCGAACCCACGCTGCGCACGCTCGATATTCGCGGCCTGCGTGTCGGTGGAACTACAACGTTGACCGTTGACGGCGACGACCTCGGCAAGACGCCGCGCCTCGTGCTGCCGTTTTCCGCCAAGCAGATTCTGAAGCCGGGCGCCACCGACAAGAAAGCTGTGTTCGATGTTTCGCTCAGCGACGACGTCGAACCGGGCCTGCACCACCTCCGCATCGCCAGTGAAGGCGGCGTCAGTTTGCCGATCGTCGTCGGCGTCGATCGCATGGCTCACCTTCCCATCGCAGCGCCGATCGCTGAATTGCCTGCGTCCCTGCATGGTTCGGTAGCCGGCGCCGCTATCGTGGAAACGAAGTTCGTCGGCAAGGCAAAGCAGCGCATCCAAGTCGAGGTCGAGGCGCAACGGGTCGGTTCCAAACTGCGTCCGATCATCCATCTCTATAACAGCCGCAAGCTGCAACTCGCCTGGGCCTGGGCCACGCCAGTATTGCTCGGCGACGCTCGGCTCGAAGCGGTCCTGCCCGAAGATGGAACCTATTTCGTGACACTTCACGATGCGGAATACGCCGCTGTGGCGCCCTCGTTTTTTCGGCTCAAACTAGGAACATGGTCGACAGCCGATTGGATCTTTCCTCCGGTCGCTGGTCGTGGTCAAACGCTCAAAGTGATTGCCGACGGTTTCTCCGCTGACGTGAAAACGCCGAACGCTCATGGATATGTTCCGCTGACTTTTCCCAAGCAAGGCATCTGGAGCGGACTGCGACCATTCGTCAACGTCAGTGCGAATGCTGAAACCATCGAAACATCAGCCACGGGTAAATTGCAAGAGCTTCCTGTTGGACCGGCTGGCGTGAGCGGCAAGCTGTCTGCGCCATTCGAGGAGGATCGATATCGCGTTGCTGTCACGCCTGGGAAAAAGGTCAAGCTCGAAGTCTTCGCTGAGCGCATCGGTTCCGCCATCGACGTTGCCGTGGTCGTGCGCGACGAGAAAGGCACGCAGCTCGCGCGTGGCGAAGATTCGCCTGGCTCGCTCGATCCCGTGCTTGAATACAGCGTGCCCGAGAAGGTTGCTTCGATCATCGTCGGCGTCGTCGATGCCCAAGGGCGTGGCCATCCGAACGCCATCTATCGCCTGGTGATTACGCCGCAGTCCGCGTCCGCCGTTGGCGACGCCTTCGCACTGACAACCTCGCTTCAGCGTCTATCGCTGCCGGTCGGCGGTCGCGCCGTTTTGCCTGTCATCGCCGATCGACGCGGCGGATTCATGGGCAAGATCGACCTTCTCGCGGCAGACTCGCAATTGAGCGTCAAGTTCGCGGGCACTACGATTCCCGATGGCGCCGATGGCACGCTGCTCACCGTCGAGCGGACCGCCGCTGGAGTCGACGCAGTCATCACGAGCTTCAAGGGCAGAACCACCGACGGCATCGAGCAAATCGTCACGATCAAGAATCATCCGCTTGAGAAGCTGCAGCCCTGGCTCGCCTCGGAGATCGCGATTACGCCGACGACCGATGTCGCCGCCGAGTTCGCTATCGATTGGCGCGACCTGCCCGAGTCCACCGTGCTCTCGCCGGCGAGCCGACTGCTTCTGCCCGTCAAACTAATTCGCCCGGTTGGCAAGACGACGGTAAAACTCACGCTGCTCACGAGCCAAAATACGCCTTTCGTGAACAACGTACTCGACCCGAACAAAGCCATCCGCCAAGACAAGACCGGCGAAATCGCTGCCGGCGTCTCGACAGGCGATGTGACGGCAATCGTGCCGGCGGAGTTGACATCGCCCGTGTACGACGTCACTGTCCAGGCCGAACTGCTCGATCCCGCCAAGAAGGTGCTGGCAACGGCGTATGCTCCCGTTCGCCGAATGCCGATGGTGCTGCCGATCGCTGTCAAGCTCGATGGCCCAAATCGCGTGGAGACGGCGTTCGACGCCAAGAAAGGCGCCACACTGAAGCTGCAAGGTAAAATCGAGCGCCGCGAAGGCTTGAAGGCCGACGTGCTCTTGGCCCTCGCCGAGCTGCCCGTCGGAGCCAAGGCGGAAGTCGTGACGGTCAAGGCCGACGCCACGACGTTCTCGATCAACGTGACCTTCCCGCCGACGGTTCCATCGGGCGAGATTTCGGGCGTCAAGCTGTCCGGCTCCTACGTGCCTGACGCCAAGCAACCGAACGCGCGGGTGCGTAGCCGAGACGTGGACCTGACGATCGTGCTCAAGGCGATGCCTTGAATATGAGTTCTCGTGAAGTATGAGCCATCAATCGCTTGGTACACAAGCTGAGGAAAATACCATGAAGTTTCTTCCGTATCGGATTCTCATCCTAGGACTACTTCACGTTGGGTGCTTCAACGCCAGCGGATGGGCGCAAGACCCCAGCAAGCCGGTCCCCGCATCGATTCGCGTTGAACCGACAGCGGTGACGATCAAGCATCAGCGCGAGCCAGTTTCGCTGCTGGTGCTTGGCGAGTCCGCTGGCGGTTTTTCGCTTGACTTACGCAGCCAGGCGAAGTTCGTCGTTGCCGATCCGAAGATCGCCGCGGTCGATGCCAACGGTTGGCTGCAACCGATGAGCAACGGGCAAACGAACGTCAGCGTGACGATCGCCGGCGTTGCGAAGACCGTCGCCGTCAAGGTCGAACTGCCGGCGAAGGAATCGGCCATCAGCTTTCGCCATGAGGTCATGCCCGTGCTCTCGCGCGGGGCCTGCAACAGCGGCGGATGCCATGGCTTTTCGCTGGGCAAGAACGGCTTCAAGTTGTCGCTCCGCGGCTCCGATCCGGATCCTGACTTCCTTGCCGCCACCAAGGACTCGCTCAGCCGTCGCCTTAACTTTCAAAATCCCGACCTCAGCCTGCTCGTCACTAAGCCGTTAGGCGAAGTCCCGCACGAGGGCGGAGCACGCTTCGCACGCAAGAGCCTGTCGTTTGAAATCCTGACGAAGTGGATCGAGCAAGGCGCTCCCGGCGACCTTACCGACACGGCCGAGGTCGTCAGCGTTCGGCTGTTCCCTAATAAATTGATCCTCGTGCCCGGACAGAAGCATCGTGTCCAGCTTCTCGCCACCTATTCCACGGGGGCCGTCCGCGATGTCACTCGGCTCGGCATTATCAATGCCAACAATACGCAGTATGCCGATGTCGCCGATGAGGGTATTGTTGTTGGCGGCGATCCGGGCGAGACGGCAGTCGTGGGCCGATTTGAACGCGTGTTCGCAGCAACCAACGTCGTCGTCCTCAAGCCAGACCTGAAGTTCACGCCGACGCCTGTTCCGCAAGATCATCTGATCGATCGCTTCGTGATCGAGAAGCTCAATCGTATGAAGATCAAGCCGTCCGCGTTGGCGAGCGACGAAGAGTTCTTGCGACGAATTTCTCTCGACATGATCGGCATTCAGCCGAAACCGGACGAGACACTGGCATTCCTCGCGGACAAAAACCCAAAGAAGCGCGAAGTGCTGATCGATTCGCTGTTTGAACGTCCTGAATTCGTCGATCAATGGTCGTTAAAGTGGGGCGATCTCCTGCAAAATTCACGTACCAACGCCAGCTCGAATTCAGTTTACCTCTTCCGCGAATGGCTCCGCAGCGCCGTCGCTTCAAACATGCCGATCGATGCCTTCGCACGCAAAATGCTCACCTCCCGCGGCGGTGCTGTGGACGACCCGGCATCGGTCTATTTCAACCCGAGCAAAGACGCCAACGACACGCTCGAACGGGCCACGCAAGTCTTCTGCGGCATTCGCATGCTCTGCGCGCGCTGCCATAGCCATCCCATGGAGAACTGGACCCAGGCCGACTACTATGGCCTGGCGAGTTTCTTCAACCAAGTCTCCGTTCGGGCCGACACCCGCGCTCCGCAAGGCGTGCAGAATATGAAGTTCATTCAGATCAATCTGGCCACGGGGAACGCCGGCAACCCGCGATCCGGCAAGGCCCAGCCGCCGCGATTTCTGGGTGGTGATGAGCCGAGCCTCGCGCCGAACACCGACCGTCGGCAGGCGTATGCCGATTGGCTGACGTCGCCGAAGAATCCGTTCTTCGCACGCAGCATCGTCAATCGCTGGTGGAGCTATTACTTCCATCGCGGCATCATCGATCCGGTGGACGATATTCGCAGCACCAATCCGCCGATCAATCCCGAATTGCTCGATGCGCTGACAAAGGACTTCATCGACCACAAGTTCGATCTGCGTCATCTGATGAAACGCATCGTCACCTCGCAGACGTATCAGCGTTCGAGCGTCGCCAACGAATCGAACAAACACGATGAGCAGAACTTCTCACGCACGATTCCGCGCCGCATCCCCGCCGAGGCGCTGTTGGACTCGCTGATTCAGGCCACGGGCGTTGCCGAGAATTTCCCGGGCGTCCCCGGCGGCTTCCGAGCGGCGCAACTGCCCGACGCCAATAGCGAGAACGCGTTCCTTCGGCTCTTCGGCCGGGCCCAGCGCATGGAGGCGTGCGAATGCGAGCGCGACAACGGCTCGAATATGCTCCAGGCGCTGCACTTCCTCAACAGCAAGAGCATCCAGGGACGCGTCATCAACGCCAATGGGCGGGCGGCGTTGCTCACTCGGCAGAAGATTTCGGACGCCGAAGTCGTTACGGAATTATACCTATGGTCGATCGCCCGCCGGCCGAGCACCGCCGAATCGAAGCTGGCGACCGACTACCTCAAGAACCATGCCGAGCGCCGCGCCGAGGCCGTGCAGGACCTGTTCTGGGCGCTGCTGAACAGCCGCGAGTTCCTACTGGTGCATTGAGCGGCCAAGTGAGTGTGTTGCTCAGTCCTGGATATAGGGTTCGGATTTCCGAGCCTGAGCGCCAGCGAAGGGCCGATGCTTGCCCTTCGCTGGCGCTCAGGCTCGGACAACCCCAACAATCAGGATTGACGGTACGATAGGCTTGTTCCACCACGCACTCTCGATAGCATACCCCAACGTGGGAAACTCCTATCGCTTGGCAAGAACCGGTCGCTTTCATGGAACACAAAGTCCACATCATTGGCATCGGCACGGACGGCATCGGCGGGCTCGCGGGAAAGCCGCGTGAGTTGCTGCAAGCCGCCGAGTTGATCCTTGGCGCCGAGGCGGCGCTTGCTCTCATTCCCGAACTCACAGCCGAGCGATTGGTGCTTTCGGGCAATCTGCACGATGCCGTGCGGAAGCTTGAAGCGTCAGGCCATCGGCGTACCGTCGTTCTCGCGGGCGGCGATCCGCTCTTTTACGGCGTCGCTCGCTATCTCTGCGAAAAGCTTGGCAGCGAGCGCTTCGAGGTTTGGCCCCACGTCAGCACGATGCAGCTTGCCTTTGCGCGCATCAAGGAGTCGTGGGAGGAGGCTTACCTCACCAATCTCGCCACGCATTCGCTTGACAGCGTGCTCGATCGCGTTCGTACCGCCGAGACCGTCGGCATCTTCACGAGCGACGAAGAAACTCCGCCGATTGTCGCCAGGCAGCTGCTCGCGCGTGGCATCGATTACTTCCACGCCTTTGTATGCGAAAATCTCGGTGCTCCCAACGAGCGAGTCACGCAGGGCGAGCTTGAAGAAATTCAGGAGATGGATTTCGACGCGCTCAACGTGATGATCCTGAAACGCAAGCCCGATCGGCCCGACCTTCAGAAAACGCTGAGCCGATTTCGGCGATTCGGCAATCTGGATGATGCATTTATCCAAAGCCGACCGAAGAGCGGTCTGATCACCGGCGCCGAGGTAAGAGCGATTGCGTTGGCCAAACTTGATGTGCAGCATAGCTCGGTGATCTGGGATATCGGCGCCGGCGCCGGCGCGGTCGCCATCGAAGCCGCCCAGCTCGCCACCAGTGGAATGGTCTACGCGATCGAGCAGGATGTCGCCGACTATCACTTGATCGTCGCCAACGCTCAGACGTTCGGCATCAAAAATCTCACAGCGGTGCATGGCATGGCGCCGGCGGTCTTCGACGGCCTGCCCGCGCCGGATGCCGTCTTCGTCGGCGGCATTCGCCGTGAGGTCGCCAGATTGCTCGAATCGGTCTTCCGCGTGCTGCGTCCCGGCGGGCGCTTGGTCGTGAATGTGGCGTCGCTCGAAGCACTCAGCGCGACCTATGCGGCGATGAAATTGCTGGCGCCAACGATCGACGGCACGCTCGTCAATATCGCTCGCGGCAACGAGCAACTCGAAACGATGCGCTTCGAGGCGCTCAATCCGACGTTCCTGCTCACGATCGTCAAACCAATCTGATTCACAATATGGACGAACCGCATCCACGCCGAAAACCCTGGGCGGCACGCATTTTGGTCGTGCTCTTCTTCGCCGTCGTGGTCCCGATTAGTTCGAGCATTCTCTACACCTATTCGCCAACGCAGCATTCCTATATCCCGTGCCCATTTCATTGGCTAACCGGACTGCACTGCCCTGGCTGCGGCGCGACACGCTGCACGTACGCGCTTCTGCATGGCGACATCCGCCAGGCGCTCGCTTACAATTCACTATTCGTAATCATGTTGCCCTTGATCGGTTATGTCACCGTTCGCATGGTGATTGAACTGTGGACGGACAAGACCGCGCCGGGCATCGATTTCCCGATATGGTTGCAACGTGGGTTGATCGTGGTGGTCGTCGTCTATTGGATCGCGCGCAATATCGATGTGGTTCCATTGTCGCTGTTGGCGCCGCACGAAATTTGAATTTCCCATATAGCCCGCCATTTATGGCGGGGTTGCAAACGAACCCGCCGTAAATGGCGGGCTATATGCGGATTTTGGACTAGCGATTGAACAAAAACGCCGGGCTGTTCATCAACGCCCAGGCCAGATCCTGTGCACCAAGCACGCGAGCGGACGACGGCACAGGGGAGTCCGTGACGGCTCGCTGCAATCGCGCTAACTCCTGATCGAGCGACCGCACGTGGTTGACGATCATCGTCTCTTCTTGCGGCGTGCGTTTGTCGCGTGGAATCTCAATCAACTTGGCGATGTTCGCGGGCGTGGTGCCTTGCAGTTGCACCGGCGGCTTGACGTTGGTAAACGACACGCGGAACTTGCCGATGGCGTGTTGCATGCCGAAGCTCTGCTGCATCGTCATGTTGAGCGTGATGCCCTCGGTGCTGCCGAGCTTGCCTTGCACTTCAAACACAGCCACCTGCGGCTTGCCATACTGCGGCGCGATCGCCCAGCCAGATTGCGGATTGTTGTCCACGGCATTGGCGACGGGAAACGCGTCTTGCGAGAAGGTTGCCTGTGGGCGGATCAACTTCACTTGCTTCGCTTTGCCCTTTTCTCCGGTCTTGATGTAGTCAAGCTTCAACTCATTCAGCACGAAGTTCCCATTCGCTGATCGGCCTGGACCTTGCGCTGGCAAGCTGGGATCGGGCAGCACTTCGAGACGGATGCCCGTGATGTCCGGCAATTTCGTTTCAAAGGTGAGCGTATAGGTTTCCGTTACGGGGTTCGGTCCGCCTACGAGAATCGAGCCGTCCTTCTGTTTGGTGAATGTTACTTTGCCGAGCGACTTCATCGTGGTCGGATCGAGCGGGAACCAGACCGGCGTGCGCGTGGCGGATTCCTCGAATTGCTTGACGATCTGCGGCAAGTTCTTCTCATAGGCGAGCACGGCGTCCTCGCGCTTCTTGCGTTCGCCAAGCAGGTCGGCGTGCTCGGCCTCGGCGGCGCGAATCGCCTTGATGCCTAGCTCGATCTCCTTCGCGTTCGGACGTCGACTCAAGATCGCGACGAATAATTCCTCCACGACTTTCACATCGTCCTTCTGGGCGGCAACGATTTTGGCGATGCGATTTGCTGGGTCTTTGATCGCATCGTTGATGACTGGCCCAGTCACTAAGCTCAAGATCGGGCCAAGCTGCATCGCGTTGCTGCGTTCGCATTCGCAAGCGCTTTCGCGCGGCGGACGCCCCAACAACTCCAGGAACTCGCCGGGAACTTTCACGCTCGAATCGATCGTCTGCACCGCGCGTGCCCCCGGTGGTAGGCCCGGAATCTTGGAAAGCGATCCCGTCACACGATGAATCGAATCGAACAACACCTCAGCCGACAACCGGCGGGCGATGGCGTGAGAATAGTTGGTGTCGTCGTCCTTGTTCCATTGGTTGGTGGCAATGGAATGTTGATAAGTGCGCGATTTGCAGATCGTCTTGATCAGCTTTTGCACGTCAAATCCGCTGTCGATGAAGTCGGCGGATAGCTTATCGAGCAACTCTGGATTCGTCGGCGGATTGCCCGCACGAATGTCGTCGATCGGCTCGATGATGCCCGTGCCGAGCAGGTAGCTCCAGACGCGATTGACGTAGCTCTTGGCGAAATACGGGTTGTCCTTAGTCGTGATCCATTTGGCCAGTTGTTCTCGGCGAGCGCCGTCCTGGGGTGGCGTGCTGGCGTGCGTGAACGGGAACTTAGTGATCGCCGGCAGGCCGGTGCGTTCGTTCTTGAATTCGCCCGTTTTGGCGTCTTCGATGATCTCGACTAACGGCAAGGCGCCGCGCACTGCGGTCCCTTCGGTCTTTCGGCCCTTGAATTTCGGATCCTCGCGACGATTGATCTGCGCGAAGAACGACGTCAACTCGTAATACTGATTCTGTGTCCAGCGCTCGAACGGGTGATCGTGGCATTTGTTGCAATTAAACCGCACGGCGAGGAAGAGGTGCGTCGTGTTCTCCATCGCCAAATCCGGATCGCGAAGAATCTTGAAGTATGCCGCCGCCGGGTTCGCGACATTGGAACCGCTGGCCGTCAGAAGCTTGTAGCAAAACTGATCGTATGGCACGTTGCTCGCGACCGATTCACGGATGAATTTGCGAAACGCCTCGGCACCTTCGACGCCGAGAAACTTGCGATTGACCTGAAGCAGGTCGGCCCATTTGTTCGCCCAGTGATCGACAAACTCGCCGCCGCCGACCAGGTCGTCGATGAGTTTTTCGCGTTTCTGTCGGCTTGGCGTTTTGTCGTCGAGAAACTTGGCGACGACTTCAGGTTCGGGCGGCAGGCCAGTGAGGTCGAGGTACAATCGACGAACGAAATCGCTCTCTGAGCACACGTCGCTCGGCTGAATTTTCATCGCCTTGAGCTTGTTGTAAACCGCATCGTCGATGTAATTGTAGGTCGGCGTGTCTTTCCATGCAAAGCCGGTGCGGTCGCCCATGATGATGATTGTCGCCGCGGCGTAGCTGCCCTCGTAGCGTGCCAGCACGGCGATTTCGCCTCGACGCACGGCGGTGACGATGCCGGCCCTGTCCATCGTCGCCACTTCGATATTGCTGCTTTCGAGAAACGCCTCGGCACTGACATCGCGCTTCGAGCCATCGGTGTACGTCGCCCACACCGTGAGTTGCTGCTTCATACCAGGCAGCGCGATGACGGCATAGGCGGGCGAAACTTCGACTTTCGTCACCTTCGGTGCATTCGTATCAAACTTGACGCCTTGTGTGATCCAAAGGCGGAGCAACTCGTAGTTCGGCTCGCCCGGTTGTGTGAGGACACCGCCGACGTGCGGGACAACACCGGTGGCCTTGAGCAGCATTAAGCTTCGCTCTGGCGCGGCGCGGTTAAAGCGGCGGGCGCCGTGATCGTCAATGAGGGTGCGATGATCGTAGAGCGGGTCATAGCCGCGAAGCGAGAGTTGAAAGCCGTTTTTGCCCTGGGCCGAGCCATGGCATGTGCCAGCGTTACAGCCCATGCGTGAGAGGGTCGGCATGACATCGCGGGTGAAGCTGACGTCAACGGTTGTCGTTTGGCCGATGACGTTGACGGCAATGCTGCCGGCCTGGCCTTCGACGGTAAACTTCAACTCGCCCTGGCCGTCTTGTAAGGGCCTGACCTGGCCGCGTTCGGAGACTTTGACGCTCGCCGGCGGCGTGAATTTGGCAAGCCGAGTGACATCGACGCGATCGCCGTTGTCGAGCATGCCGGTGAGGAGAAGCTGGCGATACTCGAACGGCGTCTTGAGTTCGATGCTCGTCGGCGCGACTTCGACCTTGGTTAGCTTCGCCCCCGGCGGCAGCTTCTCCTGGGCGTAGAGGCTGAACGTAGCTAGGGCGAAAGTGGCGATGGAGAGGATGAAGCGTTTCATGTATTGAGTTCCCGTTTGGGTGATTCGTTGATCTATGGTCGAGGTTATCAGTACGATCCGAGGGTTCTGTCGTTGCCGATCGTTCTATTTGGCAGGCGAGGCCGCCTTCTTCGCTGGGGCCGGCACTAATCCGATCTCGTCCTCGCGCATCTCGAAGAACTCTGGATCGCTGTAGGTTATCGGGACGAGAACTTGGTAGACTCGGCACCCTCCTGTGCCCAGCGGACCCCGGTCTTCCGTTATCGTGCCCGCAAAACGTGTGATGCCGTCGCGGTATCGGACGCGGTCACCAATTTTGTATTGTGGTCGCATGTAAACCTGCCTTTCTTACCAAGGATCAACACCGTTCAATTGGCGAAGGTGATCGAACATTGTTTCATCAATTGAAATCGCCAGCTTTTCACATGCGTTGCGCCATGTCGTCACGCGCTGCAGGTGCAACGCTCCGCCGACGGTGGTTTGAGAGAAATCATCGTGGGCGATGGCGTTTCGCCATTCGTTGAGGTCCTCAAGGTGCCGTTTCCGACTACTTGTTCGTGGATGGCACTTGGAAAGGTCGTCCCAGAGCACCAATCCAAATCGACTGAAATCCGATCCTATGTTTCCCGGATTCGGATTGCCACGATCCAGCTTCCTATCTCGCACGAGGCTCGCGTGGAGATAGCGCCTCAAATTGGCATTTCCCATGCTTGCAACCATCTGCCCTGCGCATTCAGTATACAGATCGCGGCAGAACGCCTGGAACTGCCACGACAGCAACATCGCATACGCATAGTTGACCTGCAACGTCGCAAACCGTCGGCCTCGACCGCTGCCGCCGATGCTATGGTGGGCGCATTCGATTTCGTCGAGCACCCGGCATCGTTTGCCGGTCCATATTGTTAATGATACCGAGGGCATGGCGTTTATTCATCCGCTTTTGTCCGATGACGTTGGCGCTAGGTGGGTTTGAATCCACGTGGTGAATGTTTCCCTATCTAGTTGACCGGCGGCAAGTTGTAGGATCGTTTTTTCTTGGTCGTCGGTATCCGCCAATAGTTCGTAGCCGTTTAGTACCAAGAACGTTTCCATCGCCGCATGCCCGATTCGTTTGTTCCCATCCATGAAAGGGTGATTCATTACGAGCGAAAAACCGAGAGCCGCAGCTTTCTCAACGATGATTGGATACAATTCGACACCACCGAAAGCCATTCGGGGTTGGGCAACTGCCGAATCGAGAGCACCAGAATCTCGCAACCCCTGAAGCCCAGCGGATTGCTGAAGAATCATCTCGTGCAGTTCGACGATCTCGCTCGCGGTCAAGTAACGCATCACGCCAGCCGTTTGTAAAGGTCCTCATTTTTCTTTAGCACATACTGGGCAGCTTTCAGAAAATCATCCGGCGGCGCCGACAACCAGTCCTCAACCCGAGCACGCAATAGCTGGTCGGGTTCAACTTGTGCTGCTTCCGCGAGCCGATTCAGCTGTTTCATGCGATCATCGGTTAGTTCGATCGTTATTGCGTTCATGGTTGGTGCCCACAGGTTGGTCGTTTCCGCGTCCGGCTAACGTTATTTCTTCGCCCCCTTCACCGGCACGGGCACGAAGTCGCGCACCAACGCTCCGGTGACCGCGTCGTTGAGATGCACGATGCCCTCGAAGCCGGCTGATGCTACGACCGATTCCTTCGGGTGATGGGCGACGGCGTAGATCGGGCCGTTCACGCCTTTTGCGGTCGATACGAGCTTTCCCGTGGTCGTCTCATACACGCGGACTTCGCCTTTGCCGTCGTAGCTCGTCCCGGCCACGACTCGGCTGCCGTCGGCGTTGAACTTGACGGCGAAGATTCGGCCCGGCATGGTTCCGTAGTTGCGGATGTTGTTGAAGTCGTCGCCGATCTTGCGGTCCTTTGTGCGGAACATTTGATAGAGTTTCGGCGTGCCATCGGCGCCGCCGATGAGCAACTCGTCCTTCGTCGGATGGCGATCTACTGCTTGTAAGCCGCCCTTGAGGGCGCCGGGCGTGATGCTGGTGATGTTGTCTTCGAGCCGTTCGGTGGCGATTTCCGTTAGCTTCATCGAGCGATCCCGACTCACGGAAACGAGGTGCGTGCCTTTGACGGAGAAAACAGTGTCGAGCACCCAATCGCCGTGCCCGCCCTGGAACAGCACCTGCTTGCCGGTTTCCGCGCTGATTGCACGCAAGGAATTGTCGGCACAGCCGAAGGCGATGAGTTTGGAGTCCGGCGACCAGCTGGCGCCGTAGACGGTGTCAAAGGTGATGGGGATCGACATCTTGAGCGTGCGCTTTTCGACATTCCAAATTTGCACTTCGCCGAAGCGCCCCGGGTTGCCGCCGGTAACCGCAAGCCATTGGCCGTCGAGCGAAAACGCCAGCGATTGGATGCGTTCGGACATGCCAATGAGCCTGGCGACGAGAGCCGTGCCGTCGGCCTTGTGCAACAGCACTTCGTGATACCCAGCAACCGCGAGCAACGTGCCGTCGCGGCTATAGGCGATGGCGTTGATGACCGGCGATTGGGTGTAGACCGGCGGATGGTTGGCGTCCACGGTTGGCAGTTTTGCGCTCGCTGGCGTGTCGTCTTTCGCGCCCTGTTCGATCCATTGCTTGATGATCGTGACATCGCGATCGGTCAGCGGATCCTTGCCCCGAGGCATCGCCGGCTTCTTGCCATCGTGTGCGGTTATCTGTTTGACCAACTCGCTGTCGGCCGGCTTGCCAGCGACGACGCCGATGACTTCCTTTTCGGTCTTCTTGAAGAGGTTCGGGTAATCGGTCATTACATAACCGCCCTGCGCCTTGGCGGGTTGATGACACCCCTGGCAGTGCTGCTGGAGGATAGGTCGCACGTCTTTGTAATAGCTGATGGCTGTATTCGCTTTGTCGTCTTTCTTCACGCCGTCTTGCGCACGGATTGCAGGCGTGAACAAAGCGATCGCCAAAACGAAGCTGAATGGTCGAACAATCTTCATGGTTGTGAACTCCGGACCAGCGCAATCAACAGGCGCGACGCACAGAGCGTTCGCGGTCGGTGGGTGGGGGTATTCTATCATTTTCGTAGAGTAATAATGAAGAATTTCTGATCTGCCGCTTGCGGCTTAGCGCTCGGATCATCTCACGAATGCGCCAGGCTGCAAGCGGTCGATACGACATGGGAGTAAAGTATGGAACCCCAACCGAATCCATCGAGTAAGAGTCGTGAAAACATGCTCGCCATCGCGCTGGTCATGCTCGTCGGCGGGATGTCGTTGTTCTTTCTGTACATCATCAGTCTGGGCATCGTCGGCAACATCCTTTCCATCGGCGTCGTTCTCACCATAGTATTCAGCGTGCACTACCTGCTGTGGGGCCGGGCGTTTTCGGCCGAGGTTGCCAATGAACGCGAGAACCTGCGCCGCCAAGATGCGCGTGAAGCCGCACGGAAGATACCCGAGAGCCCTGTGGACGCGATCCAGGATTTGTCGCGGACGCAGGGAATCCAGGAGCGGTAAGAAGTCAGTTTGTTTTCGTTTAGCACCCGTGCGACGCCGAGGTATCCAGCGGGCGATAAACGGGGAAAGAGATCATCGCCGACAAAGCGGGTGTTTGAGCGATTTCCACGCCCCACCATCGCTGCTGCTAGCCACTGACTGCGTGATGAAGTTCATGCCATCGACGCCGTCGGCAACGTTGGGATAGAGCGTGGCCTGGCCATCGAACTTCTGCCCGGTGGCGCGCTTGATCATGTCGCCATAGGCAGCGGTGTAGACGTTGGCGAACGCTTCGAGAAACGCCTCCGGATGGCCCGCCGGGATGCGCGACGACGCCCCGGCCGTCGCGCTGAGGTACGGCCCGCCGGCGCGCGTGTAAATCTGGTGCGGCTTGCCGTTGACGCGGTAGGTCATCTTGTTCGGCTCCTCCTGATGCCATTCCAGCGCACCCTTCGTGCCATCGACTTCAATCCATAGGTCGTTTTCGCGACCATGCGAAATCTGCGAAGCCGTGACCGTGCCCAGCGCGCCGTTCGTAAAATGGATGACTGCGGCGCCATAGTCGTCAAGCGATCGACCCTCGACAAACGACTTCAGCGAGCACGAAATCTGGTCAGGGATCAAACCCGTAACGAATCGACCCAGGTTATAGGCATGCGTGGCGATGTCGCCGAAACAGCCTGCGGCGCCGGAACGCTTGGGATCCGTGCGCCAGTCGGCCTGCTTTTGGCCCGACGCTTCGAGTTTCGTCCGCAGCCAGCCCTGGATGTAATACGCACGCACGGCATTGATCTCGCCCAGCTCGCCCGACATCACCATATCACGCGCCTGGCGAACGAGCGGATAGCCCGTGTAGTTGTGCGTAACGCCGAACACGACACCTGACTTGGTGACGACGTTCGCGAGTTCCTCGGCCTGGGCCAAGTCGAACGTCATCGGCTTGTCGCACATGACGTTGAAGCCGGCCTCGGCGAACGCTTTGGCGATCTCGAAATGCGTATGGTTCGGCGTGGCGACCGAAACGAAATCAACGCGCTCGCCGACCGGCAGCTTGAGTTCGCTGGCGATCATCTCCTGGACCGAGCCATAGGCGCGATCCGGCTTGATGTCGAAATCCGGCGCCGACGCCTTGGCCTTGGCAGGATCGCTGGACAGAGCGCCGGCGACGAGACAGGCGCGATTGTCAAGGATCGCCGCGGTGGCGTGCACACGGCCTATGAACGCGCCTTGCCCGCCGCCGACGAGACCCATGCGCAGTTTCCGTTGAAGAACATCGTTCGTTGGCATCGTTGGCTCCTGAACATTTCGAGTAAGGTATCGGGTCATTGATAGGAAATGCAGGTAAGAGGCCAAGGCCGGATAATTCAAGTTGTTCTGCACCTGGAGCGAGAATTGGCACAAAAGCCGCGACTGGTTCTTCAGAGCCGGAAGGGTAAGCGACGGTTGAAAACCACCGTCGCTTACCTTTCCGGCTAACACGATCGAGCTTGCCGATTTGCTTGGCTTGCATGTGGCACGGAGAGGTTTCTGGAACGCGACGTTGCCAAATTCCCCAGGAAGTAAGGAGACAACGCCGTCGGCTCGTGGGAACATGAATCGGCCTGATCCCGTAGAGCTGTTTGGTGCCGTCTCGGTTCTTTTACCTATGAAGGCCGACGAATGGACACCGTTGCTTGAACCATCCCGGTGCGGAAGTTCGGAAGCATCCTGCTGCAAGAAAATGAATCGGTTGCATCGATTACGACATGCAAAAAACCAATGCAAACGTCGCCGTGGAAGGAACGTAGCTCAACCTTTAAGGGGCATAGAACGGTTCGGCGACTTGGCCCGCCCCGGTCGCCTGAACCAAATCAGTTGACGGCTGGCCGGCGGAAGCACACCACATGGTACAGACGCTCGGTCGGCGGGACACCCCGCAGACCGGCCAGACAGCCGGGCATGACTCGGATGCTGATCGAATCCACCCGGTAGAACTCCCACCCCTTGCCGGCGTACTCGTTGACGATGCCCTCCAGGTACGCCGCCGCCATGCCCTTAGTCGAGGTGCCCTCGGCCACCTGTAGGACCGGCGGCACCTGGACCATCTTGTACTTAAACCGCGGGGCCGGGCCTGCCACAGCAGAAAGTGCCGGAGGCGGAAGCGTTGGCTCGACCACTGCGGGCGGGGGTTGCGAGGGAGCCACCGCGAGCGAACCGAACGTCAGCCCTTTGATGGAACTGGCAGCAGCCCACTGTCCGTCATTACCCCGCCGCACCTGATCGGTCGGCTTGAGCTGACCCCGCTCGGCCATCACCCGGACGGCGCGGACATCGAGCGGCCCGCGCACCTGCCCGTTGATGAAGCAGAACCACTCCAGGGACATCAGAAGCCTCTCCTTCGCCGAACGTTAAGGGTTTTATCCGTAGTGCTCCGCGTGCAAGCGTTTTTGCTCGCGCGGCCGCCTTCTCGCGGAGCGGCTTACCCTCGCCTATCTTTCCAGTCGATGTCATCGGTGTCGCCGCCAGCATTTTCGACCACTTCACGCGCCCAATCCCGCGCTTCATCCTCGCTATAGAATTGCCTATCATCTATTTCGCCTCCATTTGGACCATAGACCGTGACGAGCCAACCCCACGCGAAGCCCAAATTGATGGCATTACCTTGTCCGATGTGAACTGAGTACATCGTCGCTCCTTGAATACTTGTAGGGGAAAGAAAGCGCAAATATCACGCCACAACCAGGGTGGATGAAGCATCAATCTTGTCCCCGAACGAACAAAGATAAGCGGCCACTCTTGGACGTGCTGCTGGCGTGAACCACACACGGAAGGTGACACCAATCAAAATCCGCCCGGTCCGCTGAATTTATTCCACAAACGGCTGTGTTTGTCCCATTTAGATTTATCTATAATATATAGCCCGCCATTTATGGCGGGTCCGGCAGCGAACCCGCCATAAATGGCGGGCTATATAACGGAACCATACACGCCACTGCCTCCATAGTAGTTCTTTCGGCGGAGACGACCATTCGAGTGCTGGGGCGCAGCGCCTGTTTCCAATAGATTTCGCCCGCCCCACGGCAAGGTTATTGGACCAGACTTGCGATGCGTTGCCAAGGATTATTGGCACCATCGCGAGAATTTTCTTTTACTCACCTCACCCCCGGAATCGCTGCGCACTTCCTGGGGCTTGCGGGAGATCTTGTGCCATCGTAACGCGCGAACGAATAACGTGTCAAAGTCGGTTGTGGAGAATTTTTCGCGATCGCATGGCATGACGCGGGCGCTAAACGGGGACAGGTGACCTGCATGCACTTACCTATACCCTTAAGTTTTACCGCATCGTGACATCCGAATGCGGCGACGATCTAAGTGTCCCTGCTTGTAAGTTTGGTTTGTAACGTTTTCCACACCGTCGTCCTTACCTTTATAGACTGCGGCCCGGAGGTATTTTTTACAAAGGAGGTCCGA
>SIAQ01000028.1 GCA_009697105.1 Gemmataceae bacterium
CTCGCACATCAAAGTCCGAGGTCCATCCAAAGTAATTATTCGACGACATCGATGACCGCAGGTGTGAAGATGCCGTCCGCACTGGACACACCACCGATCCTCTACATCCAACACAACCTCGGCCCAAACCACATCCTTGGAAAAACGACAAGCCATAATTCTTGCCTCCTTGCAGCAATCCCAGGAGGCAATAGCTTACCTTCGACTTCAACCTCGACCAATACCAGAGTTTGATAACCAAGCGGGTGATTGAAAACGTTACGTTCATTGCATTGCCCTCGAATTGCCAAATCTATTTCCATGTATCATACCTGACGCGCCGGTAGTTGTGAAGGAATCCGTCCCCCCGCTACGCCGCGCGGTGCTTTCGCCTTTCGCCGGCGTCATCCGATTGCTGCGCCGAGGTCGCCGGGGCAGGGTACGAATTTTTGTCCGCACTCCGGACAAGTCGCCGCGCCAAGTTGCCACATGTGATGGCGACACGAAAGCATCGCCGGCGCGGCATTGGGAACGGCGGGCAGAAAATCGCGGAAGTACCATTCGACCCAGCGGCGGATCTCGTCCAGGTTGCCGCGCGGATCGTCGTTCATGCGGACCCGTTGTTCGCCAATTTGGAGAGTGTACCTGCCATCGCCGCGCTGCACGGCGATCGATGCACCCTTGGGATAGCTCGTGATGCAGGCACCTTCGATCCAGACGCCTTGCGTTCCGATTACGATATTGGGCTTGGGCGCATAGAGCAGCACATCGGGATAGTGCTTGAGGATGTCGGCGTAATTCTCGCTGGCGTTGGCGAGTTCCAAGGCAGTCAACGCCTCGCCCGCACGTTGCCAATGTTTCCCATCACGCTTCTGCCAAAATGCCTGGAAGCGAATCCAGTGCATGGGTTGATTTAGTCGCAGGACCGCGTCGAGCACAGCGAAAGCTCGGCCCAGGTTCAGCCAATCCTCGAGTTCGACGCCGGCGGCAAATGCGCGGTCGGCGAGCAGGATCGGCAAGGCGTTGAGCTGGGACTTGGGCCAGGCGTCACGCTCACCGCCATGAAAGCACGCCAAAAGCTCGACGAGAAACACCGGCGGCAGCTTCGCCTTGAAGACCTCGTCCGCGAGCGTCAGTAAAAGATCCCACGGTTTTTCGCCGGCATCGCGCATCCCGGCAATACTGCGACGGCTCAAGGATGCCAGGCAAGCCCGCGCGATCGGCTCGGTTCGCGCGGGCACGCTGACTTCCTCACAGCAGTGCAGAAGCAAATCGGCATCGATCTTCACCGTCGGCACGCGATTCGACATCTCGACCAGCCCACGTAAAAAGCTCCAGTCGCGCGGGCCCATTTGCTCTTGCAGAATCTCGGGAACGAGCAATCGCCAGGCAACCGCGAGCAGACGATGCTCGGCAGGCATCGGCGTCGGCCAAACGAGATACAGCAAGCCGCCCGCGACAAGTCCCACGCCAAGCCCCAAACTCGCGACAACAACCACGGGAAACGCCTTGCCTGTCGCCAGGTCGAACGCGGCATAGGCTCCCGCCGTGAGCGGTCCAACGAAAAACAGAATCCCGCCGGCGCGCGTCAACCACCGCCCCTTTTCGCGGCCTTTGAACAATATCGCATCGGGTGTTTCGATTTGCATGTGCGGGAACAATCCCACCTCCGAGACTTCGAGATGGTAGCCGAAGCCATCCAACTCCCCATCGCCCATCGCCAACGGTGTCACAACGGCTTCCGTTTCGATGGCCAGGGTGACACAGCAATGCGGGCAGAGTGTGGCATCGCGCGCCCTTACCGACTCGCGTAGTTCGCGCATAAGTTCCGGCTCGCGCAGCCCACGCCGATAGAGCAGCCGCTGAAGCCGCGCGACGCCGGTCTTCGGATCATCGCGGATGGCCAAGCTACGGCAGGCGTGCAATACCTGCGGATCCTTTTCGAGGCCGTAGTCAACGACCCAATCCTCGATGACCCTCCAGGGTTCGCGCACCCGTTGACCGTCGAGATGGAGGCGATGCTTGTCCCACAAATGGCCGACCATTTCGCGTTTGACGAGTTCCGTCGGGCAGCGCGGACAGCTCATGCGGGTCTCGTTATCCAGCTCTTGCTCAACGATATCGATCGCCTCGGAATGCCCGAATCGCTGCTCGAGTCGCCGCAGCTTTTCAATGCCGCGTTTCTTCGTGGATTGGGCGACATACGCGCGGAGCATTTTCGTTGCACTGGCGATGTTTGAGCCGAAGCCGCGCAACAGCGCCAGGGCGGCGTTTTCGCGGGCCCGGCGCGGAAGCTCCTTGTTGTCCAAATGCGGCAGTAGCAGGTCTGCGACCTTTGGTGGGATCGGCACCTCCTGGCGAGCCGTCACCTCAAATGCCAGACGACGACCGAGCAATTCCCACGAGGTATTCTTGCTTGGGCCGACGAACAGCGGCAACATCGTCGCGGCCGACTCCGTCGCTGCGATAGTCTCCGCGAGAGCGCCAAATGCCAGCTCGCGCGTTCCTCCTTCCGCATCCTTGATGAATTGGTAAAGCCAGACAACCAAGTAGCGCTCAGCCTTGCCTGGATACTTGTCCGCCGCCAGAGCCGCCAGGCTGATCCATGCCGCGGTGTCGCCCGGCGGCGAGCAGACCGCCTTCACCATCGCTGCACGCACCTCCTGATAGCTGCCTCGTTCGCCGCGAAACTGAAATATCTGATGGGCTTGCCGAAGGTGGCGCTCAATATCCTTGCTCTGAACCTCGGCCTTGCACTCCACGCAAGCGATGGTGTGTTCCTCGCGAAGTTGCGTCATCACTGGATCAAGCATCGCGCCGTCGAGGCCACGCCCTTGCAATCGCTTGCACAACTCAAGCTGCAAATCAACGACATCTTTCACGGGAACGAATAACTTCAGCAGCCGGCGAACCTCATTGGCGGTCGGACGCTGGCGCAGGTTCTCCTCAAAGAAGGGCAACACCGTTTGCATGCCGAGGTCGCGCAACCGCACCTCGTCAGACGCGAACAGCAATCGCACAATCGGCGTAAACAACGGGCAGTGCCTCACCAGCGATTGAACGCCCGCAATGGCAGCATAGGGCAGTGCACGCGGAATCGCCTGCGGATCGTTCGCCTCACCCAGGAGAAGCCGACCAAGGTCGGCGACGTAGTCCCTTGCGACCGCTTCCGGCTTACCGACTTTGCCGTAGATCGCCAGCAACTCCTGGTGTGCGACGACATCGGAACTGCTGATAACACGCTCCCAAAGCCTACCAAGCACGGCATTCGCCGACTGCACGTCGCCATCGTGCAGGACATAGCCGTGCTCGCTGAGCAAATGTGACGTGCGTTGCCCTGGCGCCAGCGTTTTTTTGCAAAGGGGACATTCGCTCGGCAACGTCGCTTCCACCTGGCGGACGACCGATCCCACGCGATCCTCGGTCACTCCCAACTGTCGCAGGAAATGTGCGATCGGCACCGGCGTGTCCAGGGTTCCCCTCTGCATCCCTTCGATCAAACGTATGAGCACGGCATCGGTTTTTTGCGGAAACGATGTCCACCACGCCGCCGCTGCGATCTGGCGAATCTCGCCGCTGGTATCGCCGAGGAAACGCCAAAGCATCGCTTCGAGATATTCGCTGCGCGGCGAGCTGCGGACGTGCTGCTCGAGCCGACGCAAGGCCCAACCGCGAACCCGTGGATTCGTGCACGCTAGCAACGCATCCACCACGTGGATCGCATCAATCACGCCGATCACCATGCCGACGCGCGCCGGCGGCGAAGCGACATCGGACGATTCGTAGGCTTGCTGCTCAATCCATTGTCGGAGGTTTGCCGGCGTCGGTTGCCAAAGCGTAGCGACGACGCCCGGCGAATACACCGCCGCATCCGCTTGCTTCCGACGAGTGAATGCCGTGAAGTAAACCTCCTCGGCAGTCATCGGCAGCCCGACGACATGCAGCACCGGACGCAATGGCCCATCCGCAACCGTCGTGCCGTCCGTCGGCGTTTGAGGTGGCGTCCCGTGGCGCATCTGCACCGTCAACTCCAGGCTCATGTCTACGCCGGTGCAATCCAATAGCAACTTCGCGATGTCCGCATCCGTGTGCAACGCGATCAAACCCGCCAACGGCGAGGGCGGCGGGCTTACCAGCCAACCCGACAGCTCAGCAACCGAGCGTGGCCGACGCGACGGTTCGGGCGAAAGCAACAGCCGAAACGCCGACACGAATCGCCGCGGCCATTCCTTCGCCAATCCCGCCGGATCGATGCCGAGTTCCTCCGCCCAGGCGTGAATTGTGTTCGCCGGCAGCTGCATCAAAAACTTGTCAATCTCCGCCCAGTGCGATTCCTCTAGTACCGCCCATGGACGCCCCTGCTTCTCGGCCAACCTTTCAAGATCGATGCCGGCAAACAAACCGAACGCCAGCATGCCCCATGCAAATAGATCCGAGCGCTCATCGGGTCGTGTCTTTGCACTGAAACACTCCGGCGCCGCGTAGCCGCCCGGAAATCGTCCCGCCGGAAAAAGCCGCACCCAGGCGGCCATTGCGTCGTCCTTGAGCAGCGCATTTTGCCGCGATAGGGCAAGCTCCGTTCCCACATAGTGCACGCGATCGCTGGCGTCGATCAGCAGCGCCTGCGGGCCGAGACCGAGCAACAACAGATCCTCGGCATGGGCCTGCTTGAGAAAATCGAGCACTTCCGCCAACACCGACAAAATCGACGACACCGGCAGAATCTGCTCCTGCCATTCGCGCAACGCCTGGCCGTGAGGCCGTGTGAAAATGGCAACCGGCTCGCCCGCCCGTGCCGCTTCGTCGTGAAACGTAAATGCATCGCGGGTGTTATCGATCGCCAGCAGGTCAATCGCTTCCGGCCACAGGTTGCTCTGCCGATTGCTGAGCACGATACGCATCTCCGCGTGCGTGAGCGCCCGGCGTTGTTGGATGTAGGTGGGATCGTCAAGGATGGGGTAGCGATTGGTGCGGATGAGCACATCAAGCCATTCGAGTTCATCGGTTTCGCGAACGCGCTTGGCGTTGAAGTCGAAGTTGTAGAAAATCTTCTTGCCGACGTAAAGGAAATGCCAGGGCGTTTCGCGCAACACAGACGTGACAACATACCCGCCCGGTTGCTGGGCAGGGCCACCGCCCTCCAATCGCTCGCCGACGTGTAACCTCATACTCTCATTATGGCGAATGCCAGCGGATGCGGGCACAAAAAATGAAGCGACAGGCGATATAGGTGATATTATCTACATTCATTCCCGACCCTACTTCTTCCCCCCAGGTAGATTCACGTTTAACGAAAAGAGTTCTGCTTCACGCTGGCGCTCAGGCTCAGGCGCGACGAACGAAATACCCGACTCATCGCCGGGCGGCATCGTGCACGATGCTGAAACGGTCGAGTTCTTTGCCGTGCTCGTCGATCTGCCAGGCGGTGAGGTTTAGGCCGTCGAGTTCGATGAGGAACGAGCCGGGGATGGCGATGCCGCGTTGCGTGCCTTTGGGGGTGTCGAAGGGAACGAGAGCGGGGTGGGTGAACTTGCCGTTGATGCGCGACCCGCCGCCTGTGCCGTTGACGATGTACATCGTGCCGCCGTCTTTAGTCGCGGGTTTCCGGATCGGTGCCTTTCGGCCATCGCTGTCGCTTTTGCGGTGGCGCATGGGGTCGAAGGTATTGCTCAGGCCGGTGTGGCCGTGCAATAGGTAAGATCGCTGATAGGTGTGGTCGTGCCCGGTGAGGCAGAGATCGATGCCGTGCTGGTCGAAGATCGGCACGAGACGTTCGCGAAGCATGACGAGCGGCTTGTTGGTGTCGCTGTTGTAGTTGCCATCGCAATAGAGCGGAAAGTGATTGACAACGAAGCTCCACTGTTGTTTGTTGGCGGCGAGATCCTTCTTCAGCCAGTCGAGCTGCTTTTGCCAGGGCTGATGATTTTCGTCGGTCGTTTCCTGCAGCCAATTCTTCCAGGGATCAAGCACGACGAGATGTAGGTTACCGATGTCGGCGGAGTAGTAGTGCATGTTGGGCGATTTCGTCCCGCCGGCTTTCGCCGCGGTGTTTGTGGTGAAGGCGTAGCGGTAAGCATCGTCGATGTCGTGATTGCCGATGCAGGGCCAAAGCGGAGTCGAGCGTAGGTCGTCAGCGTAAACGTTGAAGAAAGACGCCTGATATTGCTCATCGGTTCCGAACGGGTAGGCGTTATCGCCGAGCAGGATGATGCCATCGAGCGGTTGATTTTGGTTGAACTTGCGAAAGCCGTTGCGCACGCGGATCGGGTCGATCGGGCTGGTGTAGCCGAGCACTTTCTTGAGATCATCATCGCGCGGGCGATTACTGCCGGAGTCGCCGAAGAACCAGAAACGTAGCTTGCGCGCTGCGCCGATTTCACACGCCGTGCGGAACCAATGGCGTTCGTCAGCGCCGCACAAGGTCGCGCGGTCGGCTTCGAGGGCGTAGTAGTATTTTGTATCAGGCTTCAGGCCAACGAGGTTCGCCAGCCAATCGCGTTTGCCGGGGTAGTGCTGATGGGCTTCCGTGGCCGCGACGGATTGACCGAGCTTGTCCGGACTGAGGCCAAAACGAACGACTGAGGTGTAGCGAACGGAATCATCGGTCCGCCACCGGATCGTGATGCCATCGGTCCGCGAGACTTGCAGGTAGGGGGCGCGCCGAAGTTCGGCGGCGGTGGCGCCGGCGCAAGCAATCGCGGCAAAAACGACAGTGAGGAAGTAGCGTGGCATCGGGTAACTCGTCTAGCCGCGACGCGCAGCGGAGCGCGGACACGGATTCAGGTAACGGAATGGCACGCAATCCGCGCTCCGCTGCGCGTCGCGGCCAAACGAAATCTTACGGTAAGGAATTCCAGAGGGCGCGTCATTTCTTCCGCTGCGGTCGGCTTTCAGCGACGGCCGTCGTCGGGTCTTCGGGCCAGGCGTGTTTGGGATAGCGGATACGCAGCTCCTTGCGAATGAGCGGGTAGGTGTTTTTCCAGAAGCTGGCAAGATCGTCGGTCACCTGCTGCGGGCGATAATTCGGTGCCAACAGGTGAAGCAAGACTCGCACCCGGCCGGCGGCGATACGCGGCGTTTCCTTCAAGCTGAACATTTCCTGAATGCGAACCGCCAGCACCGGCGAACGGCCTGTTTCATAGGCGAGCGCGATCCGACTGCCGCTGGGAACCTGCACGCTCTCCGGCGCTTCGCGGTCCACCATTTGCATCTGTGTTGGCGTCAGTTTGCTCTGCAGCAACCCCAACCAATCGGCTCGACGAACCTCGTCGAACGATCGGCAATCGGCGCAGGCCCACGGCAGAAGATCGCCAAGTTCGACATCGTCAAACGCCGGCAGGCCGAGGTCGGGCATCTGCTCGCGCAGCCAGCGCGCCCGTGCCAAGAACAAACCGCCGGCGATTTCGGCCTCGGGCAGTACGCGCGACAGCCGAGTGCGCCCCGCTTCCGCCAAACGGTGCGACGCCTCGTCGGATTTAGGCAATGACGCCGGGGTTTCTTCGATCAGTAAATCTTCGTACATCCAGCGTTTGACGGCGACGAGCCGCTCTGATGCTTCGTCAAAGTCGATGTCGATCTTCGCCACGATCGCGCCCGCCAGCCAATCGCGCTGAATGGATGACGCCTGGCGCACCAGTGTTTCGCGCGGGTCGGCATTGACATCAATGGCAAGAAACAACTCCGCCGAGGACAGCGTGCACCAGGGTGCGAGCCGCACGCCGCTTCCCCCGACCATGACGCCTTTGGTCGGATCGACCGCCCGCCGCCGCGCGACACGATCGGGAAACGCCGTCAATAGCGAGCGCGACACCGCTTCGTCCGCCTCGATCCGATTTAGTCGCGTGGCGGCGGCATCGCTTCGCAACATACGCAGCATTTGATCGCGTGCCCGAAGCAAAAACCTCGCGGCTTGTGGCAACAACGTGCCGACAGCGAACGATGTCGTCCCGTCGGCCTCGTACGCCTCTAATGCTCGCACTCGTTCGAGCACGTCGGACTCGGCATCGACCTTTCGACGAATGGGCGATCCACTTTCACCACGGCCGCGTGTAAAGGGATCGCGCTCCGCAAGCAGCGCCGCCGCCAGGGCGACGCGCGGGCCATGACCGAAGCGCTCGCCTTCGAGCAACATGCTTGCGAGCCGTGGGTGAACGGGCAGGCTCGCCATCGCTCGGCCTTGTTCGGTCAAACCCGAATCGCCGATCGCGCCAAGCCGACGAAGCAGCGTCATCGCCTGGTCAATGGCGTCACTTGGCGGGGCGTCAAGCCAGAGAAAGTGCCGCACGTCTGCCTCGCCGATCGTGAAGAGTTGCAAAACAGCGCCGGCGAGATCAACGCGAAAAATCTCCGACGACGTGCGCTCCGGACGATGGGCATGCGATGCCTCGGACCACAACCGAACGCAAACGCCAGGCTGGGTGCGCCCCGCCCGGCCCGCGCGCTGGTCGGCAGCGTCACGCGCAATTGGCGTGAGTTCCAGGCGATCCATGCCGACGCTCGCATCGAACGTCTGCATCCGCGCCAGGCCGGTATCGACGACAGCCGTGATGCCCTCGACAGTGACCGACGTCTCGGCGACGTTGGTCGCCAACACGACGCGCCGCTGCGATTGCGGCTGCAAGGCGCGATCCTGCTCCTCGGGCGACAAATCGCCATGCAACGGCAGTATAAGAATATTGTCGTATCCTAGGCGATCCTGCAATTCGCGCGTGGCCTGGCGGATTTCCTGCATGCCCGGCAGAAAGCAGAGCACATCGCCCGGTGTCTGTTGCAGAACGCGCTCGACGGCTTTCGCGGTGGCGATGGGCCAGGCGTCCTGCGTCGAGCGTGGATCGTACATGATGTCCACGGGATGCAGCCGGCCTTCGCTCGTGATAATCGGGCAGGCGGGCTTATTCGTGCCGCTCGTCAGATATGCGGCAATCGTTTCGGTATTGAGCGTGGCGGACATCACGAGGATGCGCAGCTCCGGGCGCACGGTGGTTTGCAACAAGCGAATCATGCCCAGCGCAAGGTCGTTGTCGAGCGACCGTTCGTGGAATTCGTCGAACACAACGATACCGAATGCTTCGAGAAACGGATCGTCCTGCAACATGCGGAGCAATATGCCAGGCGTCATGACGATAACGCGCGTGCGCGGCCCAACCTGGCGATCGAAGCGAACGTGGTAGCCGACGTCATCGCCGACGCGCTGGCCGCGCTCGTGGGCCATGCGGCGGGCGGCGGCACGGGCGGCGAGGCGGCGAGGCTCCAGCACGGCGATGCGTCCAGGGACGATGCCGGCATCCAACAGCGCCGGCGGCACGCGCGTCGTCTTGCCGGCTCCCGTCGGCGCACGCAGCACTACCGAGGCGTGATCGCGCAACGTCGTCAGCAATTTCGGCAGGACCAGATCGATCGGCAGCGGGTCGAACATTTCATCCTCGTCGGTTGTCTCTTATAATATCCGAGGTTGGCGCCGTCGGTATTGGGTGACCCGCTTACGTGGGATACCCCGAGCGCCAAACGCAAGCGGACAACAATACATGCCCTCGAGCCTACAACTCTCGGTTGCTCAGATCGTCCCCGTCACGGAAGCGGAGGGACCAGGCCGACGGTTCGCGCTGTGGTTTCAGGGCTGCCCGCTGCGCTGCCCCAGTTGCTGCAATCCGGAGATGTTGCCGTTTGCGGGCGGAACGCCGATGACGCTCGTAGCTGTCGCTGAGTTGTTGCGTGCAGCCCATGTGGAACATCGGCTCGAAGGCATGACACTCCTTGGCGGCGAGCCGTTCGCGCATGTCGAGGCTGCAATTGCGCTCGTTGACGAAGCGCATCGGCTAAATCTATCGGTGATGCTGTTCAGCGGTTACACCCTGGAGAATCTGCATGCGGATCCCGGTGCACAGCCATTGCTCGACCGCATCGATATTTTGGTCGATGGTCCCTACCTGCGCGATCAGCCGGAGAAGAAACTGCGTTGGATCGGGTCGGCCAATCAGCGCGTGCATTTTCTGAGCGACCGATGCTCAGCCGACGATCCGCGCTGGCGCTTGCCCAATACCGTAGAGATTCGCCTGCGCGATGGCGTGGTCACGGTGAACGGATTCCCGGTAGCGGGAATCGGATTGGGGCTGCGCACACGATGAAAGCTGTTTCGGGGTTTGAGTACAACCTGTTGCGTATGTTGCGTGGAATCGTAACCCAGGTATCGCCAGAGCAGATATTGCCGATCTTGGCGAAGCCCGTGCAACGCCCGCCCTGTTTGAGCGCGGACGCCGTCGCGCTTGTGAAGGATATTCTTGCGAAAGGCATGGTGCGCTGGCTAGCTCGCCATGGATGGGCTAGTAACCGCTACCTGCGCGAAGGCGTTCCGGTGTCGGGCCGACTCTGGGAGCGCACGCCGCCGGAATTGCTCGGCTTGAAGTTCTCGCGCTGGACGCTGGAGTTTCTGCTGCAACTGATGTCGAACACACTTGGCGCCAAGAAACCGCAGGCGGATGAGTTGGAACTAGGCGATCGGCTCATTTTCTTGCATTCATACCAGGCAGTGCGTGGCGATGAGCGTGCGGAGAAGATGCAGAATCATTGGCCCTCGCTTTGGAGCGACGGCCTGTGCCGACTGTTTTTTGTGGAGGAGTTGATCGACGCGAAGACGCTAACGCGCATCGACTGGTCGCCGTGGCTCACAGAGCAGGGGGCTGCGATTCTGGAATCGATGCAGTCTGCACTCGCTGAGCGCTGGGAGCATCTGGAGGCTCGCAAGCAAACGTTCCGCGACGTTGTCAAGATTCGCCAATTCGGCGCATCGCAGGCACGGGTACTGGGCGAATATCTCGACGCGATCGATGCCGTCCATCGTCGCGATTTGGCGCGGTGTCTGCTCGATGCCGGTCGCCGGGTGATGCGCGATCGGCCAACAGCCCATCGCTGGATCGGCAACCTCGACATCAAGCGCGAGCGCATCGCCGACCGCGTGCTGATCTACCGCGATGCATTGGCGTTTTTGCATGCATTGGATCGCCTGCGAGCGTGGAACGAGGAAGCATCGCACGTCGGCTATTTTGACGAAGGCTATGTCGCCAGCCAGTTGTGGAAAGCCGTTTGGGAACGCTTCGACGGCGATGCGACAACGAATCACGCCGCCGAGATCTTGCGCGAAGCGCGGCCAATGTAGCACAACGCTCCGCGTTGTAGTTTTTCGGTCACGAAGAGGCTGTGGTTATTCGCCGTGGGGGTACGTTGCCATCGTGCCATTTCGCTGGAAAATACGGTACCCCAGAAATGTATCCCACGAACAAATTCACAACGCGGAGCGTTGTGCTACATTGGAAACGAGGTTTCATCATGAGCCGAGCATACAAAATCAGTCTGAAGCAGCGCACGAAGCACGGCCTTCGCGCCAGCGACGAGGTCGGCACCGCGCTGGAACTGCTCGAAATCTTGCCGCCCGAACGCATGGCCGACTTGCTCGCGCAAGAATTGAAACGGCGAGGTTTCGTTCAAAAAGGTGACAAGCTGCTCCGCACGGAAAAAGGCGGGGTCACCGTCGAAATCGATCCGAAGTCGGCGGACGTGATCGTCAAAGTCGAGTGCGAGAAGACTGTCACGATAGAGGCGGAACGCCAAACCTGGACCGAATCGCCGGCCGGCTCCGCGCAGAATGCCGCCCGGAAATCGCTGAAGGAGGAGCTGCAACGCGACCTGCAACGCAAAGCCGAGGCGCAAAAAGCCGAACTGCAGAAGCGAGCGACTGACCGCCTCGAAGCGCAGTTGAGCGACCTTCGTAAAGAGCTAGACCAAGCCGTCAACCGCGTCACGGCCGAGGCACTGAAGGAAAAGGCGGCCAGGCTCGGCCAAATCAAACAGATCAGCGAAGACGCCCAAACCGGCTCGCTGACGATCGTGCTCGAGGTATAGTTTAGCCGCTTCGTTTTGCCGCTTGCGGCTTAGCGCTCGCATGGCACCTTGCGAGCGCTAAGCCGCAAGCGGCAATACAAGGAAAAACGATGCAAATCCCGGAAAACGAACTGCCGCGAGAGCTGACGCCCGAGCAAGCGGTCGAGGCGGCCTACGCTAGCGAATTGGCGGACGTCGCCGATCGGGTGCGGCGCGGGCTGCCGGCGCTTGTCGAGTGCGACAAGGATCTTTCCTTATTCATCTACATGAACCTGCGCGCCCGGCTCAAGCAAGCGAATTTGCAGTGTGTGCTGATCGACGGCCGTCAACGCGCGCAGAGTGACACCAGCGGTATTCCGCTCGGCTTCCTTGCCACGATGATCGCGCAGATCCGCGATGCCGTGCGTGGCTCCGTCGAACGCAAAGTCCTCGTCTTGCCCCACCTTGACCTGTTGACTACCAGTCAAGGCGGCCTGACGACCGAGGCCCGCGAAGTCATTCCGCTGCTGTATGAAAACCCCGACCTCGTTTGGTTGGGGCTTAAGGATCCGTCGTTTCCGTTGCCCAGCGTCATCGAAAATTTGTTCCCGCATCGCGTGAGCTTATTCGGCATCGCGCGGCCACGCCTGCGTCATCTCGTCACGCAAAAAGAAGCACGCAAGCTCGGCACGCATTTCAATCCATGGACGCTCTACAAACATGTCTCGGGCATCAACGCCGTTCGCTTGCGCAAGCTGCTCGCCTCGCTCGATGGTGAAGACTACCCGGCCGACGCACGCAAGGCCTATGCGCAAATCCGCCAGGCGACGCTTACGGGAACGCTCGAAATGCCAAACGTCGCGCTCGAAGCCGATATCGGCGGCTATGCCAAGGTCAAAGAGCGATTGCGCAAAGAAATCATCGACGTCCTGGCGATGAAGGACAGGCTGACGCGCGAAGACGACATCAAGCACATTGAGGAGCTGATCCCCAAGGGCATGATCTTCTGGGGCCCGCCGGGTACGGGAAAAACGCTGTTCGCCAAGGCGATGGCGTCAGCGCTCGGTGCCGCCATCACCGTCGTCTCCGGGCCGGAACTCAAGAGCAAATGGGTCGGCGAAAGCGAGCAGAACCTTCGCCAGATTTTTCAGCGGGCCCGGCAGTCCGCGCCGGCGATCATCGTGTTCGACGAACTCGATTCCTTCGCCACAGCCCGCGGAACCTACGAAGGCTCCGGCGTCGAGCATTCGATGGTCAACCAACTGTTAACCGAGATGGACGGCTTCCATCGCGACGAACTCGTCTTCGTCGTCGGCACGACGAATTTCGTCGAGTCGCTCGACCCGGCATTGCTACGTCCGGGGCGGTTCGAGTTTCATTTGTACATCCCGTATCCCGATGCCGACGACCGCCGAGCGATTCTGGAAATCTACGATCGTAAGATGAATCTAAGGATGACGCCCGCAGCGTTTGATCACGTCGTGAAACGCACGGGCGATCCGGTTGAGGGCGCAGCGGCTGGGACGCGCTACAGCGGCGATCACCTCAACGCGCTGTGCCGAAGCCTGGCGCGGTATCGGCTGCGCGAGAGTGTCAACGGCCCGACCGAACCCGCCGACATCGATCGCGTACTGACGGAATGGATCGAGCGCCCAAAGCTCACCGCCGCCGAGGAGCGCGTCGTCGCCACGCATGAAGCCGGGCATGCGGTCTGCGCTCTGTTCAGCGAGCACGCGACGCCGATCGAACGCATCTCGATTCAGGCTGACACCGCCGGCGCGCTGGGATTCGTGCGCTATCAGGACCCGGCTCATCGCTATGTCGTCACACGCGCGGAACTGCTCGACGATCTCTGCATCCTGATGGGTGGCCGCGAAGCCGAAGCGCTGTTGTTGAACGACATCTCGATCGGCTCGACGAGCGATTTGCAGCGTGCGACGGCCATCGCGCGGGCGTTAGTCGAGGAGTTCGGCCTCGGCGGCGAAGGCGTCCCCGTGTGCCGATTTCGCGACGACATCACCGGCGGAGTACGCGTTCTATCGCAAATGCAAATGGAAGCGCTCGATCGCCGGACCGCCGAGCTAATCGAGTCCGCCCGCAGCCGAGCCGCGACGATCCTGCGCGAGCAGCGCAGCGTCGTCGAAGTTCTTCGCGACATGTTGATCGAGTGCAAGGTGATCGACGCGAAAACGCTGGCGAAGGTGGTGGGGCGGTAGGCAACGATACCCAGCGGTCGCATATTATTGTCGCTTGCGGTTTAGCGCTCGCGCGGGATGATCCGATCGCTAAGCCGCAAGCGAAGGACAGGAACACACCATGCCCGAAATCTATGTCAGCACCGACGTCGAGACCGATGGCCCGATTCCCGGGCCTCACTCGATGCTCAGCTTCGCGTCGGCGGCGTACCGCGCGGACAAGACACTTATCGCTACGTTCAGCGCCAATCTTCAACTCCTGCCTGGCGCGACAGGCGATGTGCGAACAATGGCGTGGTGGGCCCAAAACCAGGCCACGTTCGATGCGACGCGCGTCGATCTCGAAGAGCCGATGGAGGCGATGCGGCGCTATGTGGCGTGGGTCAACGCCTTGCCTGACACGCCCGTGTTCGTTGCTTACCCGGCTGGCTTCGATTTTCTGTTTGTGTACTGGTATCTGATCCGCTTCGTTGGCGAGAGTCCGTTTTCGTTCTCGGCACTTGACATGAAGACCTATGCGATGGCGCTACTGAAAAAGGAATATCGCCAATCGGTGAAAAAAAACATGCCCAAAGCGTGGTTTGATGACTTCCCACACACGCATGTCGCGCTCGATGATGCGATCGAGCAGGGCGCCCTGTTCTGCAACATGCTGGCGGCGAATAAGTAATAGGCGCATCCATTCGGTCTCGCTTATCCCACCGATAGGTTGATTGCGACAGGTAGCACTAGCAAGGGCCGCTGGAATTCGCTATAATGAACGGTAGAACCGGTGGGTTTCGCCTCTTGGGCAACATTCATGTCACGCTCGGAAAAACGTGCCGCCTTTACACTGATCGAATTGCTGGTGGTGATCGCCATCATTGCGATTTTGATCGCTCTCTTGGTGCCCGCCGTTCAGAAGGTGCGTGAGGCGGCCGCACGGTTGCAATGTCAAAACAACGTCAAACAGGTCGGTCTGGCGTTGCACGGCTTCCACGACGCGAACAAAGGGTTCCCCAAGGCCGGTGAGCTGTCCACGCAGCTGAGTTGGCACGTCTTCGTTCTCCCTTTTCTCGATCAGCTGCCGCTTTACGATCGGTTCAATCTCACACCGGGCACGTACAACGGCTCGCCGAACAACATGGGGCCCGGCCGGAACGAAATCGCGCTCAATCTGGTGTCTGTTTACCAATGTCCCAGCAGCAACCTAAGGCAGATGGCGACCAATTCCCCGCCAAACAATGTTAACCTCTCGGAGATCATGAGTGGCGTCATTCCCTACACCACGCATTATTACGGCGTGATGGGGCCCCTCGGCACCAACCCCGCGACAGGCGCCCCCTATCTGATGGACCCCAACGGAATGGCAACTCACGGCGGTCTGGCCCTCCAGGGCATCTTTCTGCGCGACGTCGCCGTTCTCGCCAATTCCAAGGTCGGCGTGAAAGCCGTCCAGGTGAGCGATGGCACCTCCAACACACTCATGGTCGGTGAACTGTCATGGGTCAACGATATCACCGGCACCCGCTATCGCTCGTGGGTGCGCGGCTGCGATGCCGCGCCGGTTTGCGCCGGCGCGAAGAATGTCGTCAATGGCATCAATTCACCGTCCATCACGCTCTTCAACGAAATCAGCTTTGGCAGCATGCACACTGGCGGGGCCAATTTCGTCCTGGGCGATGGCTCGGTGCGTTTCATCAGCCAAACCATCAACCTGGGCGCCTATCGTTCCCTGGCAAGCTATGACGGCGCGGAATCGGTCGGGGACTACTGAGGAACATCGTTTGGCCGCTTGCGGCTTAGCGTTCGCATCGCCCCAGTAAAGCACCTTGCGAGCGCTAAGCCGCAAGCGGTAATACGGATACTTTTCTCATGCAACGTTTTTCGTACCTACTGGGTTCGCTGCTGATTCTCCTCCTCGGCTGCCAGACGGGGCCGCATCTTTACCATGTCAAAGGGACGGTCACTCACCACGGCAATCCGGTGCCGGCGGGCGTGATCTTTTTTGATCCGGACCTCACCAAACAGAACGACGGCCCGCAAGGATTCGCCTTCATCAAGGACGGCGTTTACGACACCGCCGCCAAGGGCAGCCAGGGCATCATCGGCAAGGCGTATGTGGTGCGCATCCGCGGGTTCGACGGCAAGCAGGCCAACGAGCTGCCGATGGGCCAACCGCTCTTCCTCGAATTCCAAAAGGCGGTGGATTTTCCGCTGCAAGATAGCACGCACAATTTCCAGGTTTCGGGAAAATAGCGAGACCTTCAAACGAATGAAAACGTGAGATCAGAACGCATCGCGAAGCATACCGCTTTCGTATTGCCGCTTGCGAGCGCTAAGCTGCAAATATCAACGTCCCTTCGGCCGCGAATATCCCACCGGTGCGAAGAACGTCGGGTCGCCGAGCGGGACGTTGTAGCCGGGTTGTGGCGCGGGGATGACGGGGCGCGAGGTCGGGGAGATTGGCATCGTGATCGTAATCGGGACCGGGGCTTCGAGTCGCACGCCGGGCGTCCAATCGGTCGTGCCGCTGAAGATTTTGCCGCTCTGGTCTAGCGTCGGCATGCTGCCCCGCGCGATGCCTTGCGGGTCGAGCGGCTGGGCGGGCGGGACCGTCGTTCGGATGGTGCGTCCGTTGCCTGTGCCGACGAATGTCGGCGTGTTCGTCGGGTTCGCATTCGGATTCGAAGCGAGAATCTGATTCGGCTGCTTCTTGGTCTCTCGCAAATTATTTAGCCAGGCTTGTTCCATTTCTTCGACGGTATTGTGGCCGTAATAGCTCTTGGCCGCATTGTCCCAACCATGCTGCATGCCGTGGCCGACGAAATTGAGAAACTGTTGCTTGTTGCTGCGCTTGACGAGAAAGTCGCAGATCGAGAAGCCCTGGGCGTAAAGGCAAATCACCTGCGGCGGATATTCGCGCAGGCCCAAGAGCATCCGCATCGGAATCTGTTGGCCGCGGTTGAGAATTTTGCGCACCTCGGCATCGTGGCGGGTGCGTTCGAGTTCGTCCTCGGAGAGCACCGAGCCGCCTTCGTCCGCCCAACGTGGCACGGGTGAGCGGAAGTGATGCGCGAAGATGGTGTGTGTGATTTCGTGAGGCAGCACGCTGTGGATTAGGCGATCGAGCGGCCCTTGGATTTGCATTCGCATGCTATTGACGCGGCCGCCGCCGAACGTGAACTCGGTCGCGCCGCTGGGGCCGTCCATGGAGACGGTGACATGCAGCGGGCATGGCTCGGACCAGGCGGGCATCTCACGGCCTAGCCATTGGATCGCTTTGTCCTTGCGGTAGTATTCCGCCCACTGAGCGACCTGTTGGCAGACTTGCGGATTGGCGGCCTTGACGAGAAAGTTGGTGGAGCGAACTTCCGCCCCCATTAAGCAGGAAGTGGCCAAGGCCAAAACGATTGCGATTCGTCTCTTCATGTTTCGCAAACCTCCCAGTTCACGTCCTTGCGCCCGATCTACTTTCGCAGCGAATTGTCTGCTTCAACTCTAAAAGCAAAACTTGAGCCAAGCTTGAAAGATGCGCGCATTTTTTCCTGAATCGATGTCCGAACGTGCGGCTTGCATGCGACTTGCGGACGATGCCGACGGCGCATTTACGTTGCAACCTGCAAAGACAGGTTTTGTAAACTTTTCCTCACGAGATGCCGACAGCGTGGCGATTGTAAATTTTTCAGGCAATGTGGACCCCTTCGGAACACGGCACATCGTGTTAAACCAAAATACAGAATCACGAAAACACGAAAGAACGAAACCACGAATAAAGAAGGGGGACTCGAGAGTGACCAAGAACAATTATCCCACACGATTTTCTTTCGTGTTTTCGTTCTTTCGTGTTTTCGTGATTCGTATTGGAGATTGAGCCTTGGCCTTTACAATTTGAAAGCCGTTCGTTAAGTCTTCCCTCTTCGAATCGCGCGAGCAACTGCTATGGATGGCAGACTCGCTGCCTCTCTCGTGTTCATGGAGGATGGTGTACATGTCAACAATGGCCGAACTCTCCGTATTTATCGTGACGCTTCTCGGGCTAATCTGCGGCGGCTGGTGCATCTATTGGGTGAAGATGATTCCGTGCGTTCGTCGCGCACGCCTGGGCCGTTGGCTGTTCGTGTTGACGCTGCTTACCCTCGGCGCGATGGCGTTGGTCGCGGCAGTGGTTCACGCCGATAGCTTGGCCCCGCTTGGGCTGCTGTCGGGCTTCCTCGTCATCGGCATGCTCTGGGAAAATCCGCATACTGACGAGGTGCCGAGCGAACGGACGGTTTGATTCAAATAGCCCGCCATAAATAGCTGGGTGTATTGGAATCAACGACAAATCGCGATATGATAAACACTCCACTGTTACCCGCCCAAAGCCTCCCTGCGAGTGTTTTCCATGTTCCAGCTTGAAACCGGTGCGGCAACGAACTTCGGCAAACTCTCCCGCCGCGATTGGCTGCGCGTCGGCTTCCTCGGCCTCGGCGGCTTAACGCTCGGTGACCTCGCTCGGCTTCAGGCACAAGGCGTGGCCCAATCGCGCGACACTGCTGTACTGTTGCTATTCGCGCACGGCGGGCCAAGCCATCTCGAAACCTACGATCTCAAGCCGGACGCGCCGGACGACATTCGCGGGCCGTACCTGCCGATCCAATCCAACGTCAATGGCATTCAAGTTTGCGAGCATCTGCCGAAACACGCCCAGACCGCCCATCGATTCTCACTGATCCGCTCCTGCACGCACGATGAGGCCGACCATTTCGCGGGCCATCGTCGTTTCCTGAGCGGCTACGGGCAACTCAAGCAAGGCACGGGAGCGGAATCGTACTACCCGCAAGTCGGCGCCGTCGCCAATCGCTACTTACGGGCGACGCAACCTGGCCTTCCGACCGCGCTGTCGGTCGGCGGCGTGGTCGTCAACGGTCCGGATTACGCCTCGGGCATCTCCGAGGGCTTCTACAACGGCATCCACCGTGTGCCGATCGTCCAGCGCAGCCTGCCCGATGCCAGCCTGCGCGTCGATGCTCGCCGATTCGACGATCGCCTCGCGCTACAGCGCGGCTTCGACACCATGCGCCGCGATCTCGACACTCGCGGCTCGATGGCGTTGATGGATGCTTATGAACAACGCGCCCTCGACGTTCTCACTAACGGCGCCACCCGGCGAGCATTCGACCTCTCCCAAGAGGACCCGCGCATTCGCGAACGCTATGGCCGCGATGGTCAGGAACTGCTCGTCGCCCGGCGCTTGGTCGAGGCCGGCGTGCGTTTCGTCAGCGTATGTGATAGGGGCAATGGGCCGGGCTCAGCTGCCCACAACTGGGACGATCATGCCGTCAACTGGGACATGTTCACCGCGATGGACGCTCGCATGCCTCGCTACGATCATGTCGTCACCACGCTGATCGACGACCTGTTCGAGCGCGGCCTGGCCGAGAAAGTGTTGCTCATTGTGACCGGCGAGTTTGGCCGTACGCCAAGGCTGGAGCGGATGAACGGCCGCATCGGCCGCGACCATTGGCCCAGCGCGATGTCGATCCTCGTCTCCGGCGGCGGAATGCGGATGGGCCAGGTCATCGGTGCGACGACGCGCAATGGCGAACGACCGCGCGAACGGCCACTCGATCCGCACGACATCCTGGCGACGATCTATCACCACCTCGGCATCGATCACACCTACCAACACACCGATCCGACCGGGCGACCGATCCCACTAGCGCGTGGCGAAGTCATCCGCGAGTTGTATTGATGGCGTAAATGAATTCTCCGTATTCCGCTTGCGGCTTAGCGCTCACGTGGGACATTCGGAGCGCTAAGCCGCAAGCGGAATACAGAACAGGAACATCCATGCGTATCGTCTTCGTTTGCGTCGAGAACTCCTGTCGCAGCCAAATCGCCGAGGCGTTCGCGCGACTCGCGGGGCGTGCTGACGTGGAGGTCTACAGTTCCGGCTCGCGTCCGTCGGGGCAGGTCAATCCGAAAGCGATTGCGACGATGCGCGCGATCGGCTACGACCTGACGACGCACCGCTCGAAAGGTCTCGACGAATTGCCCCAGGTCGAATTCAACTGGGCGATTACCATGGGCTGCGGCGATGAGTGCCCGAACTTGAGAGCACGCCATCGCGCGGACTGGGGCATTCCGAATCCAAAGCAACTTTCCAGTGCTGAATTCGACGAAATGCGCGACCTGATCGGCGCCAAAGTGCGGGAGCTGTTGGCGGGCACAATCGCTTAGTATCAAAATAGCCCGCCCTACCTTACCCAATCCGCCTCAACTTCGGATGCGCCGAGTTTCGGGTGATCGGCGTTGACATTTTCGGCGTAAAAAGCGACAAGAGTAAATGAAACACGATGTTTCGCGCCGGAACCATACAGTTTCGGCGGTGCACGCTGCGTTTTTTCGCAAAGGATGCCGCGAATGGTTCCGCACGATATGGCAAAACCTGAACACAACACTGCAACTCCCAGCCAGCGCCGAATGCCCGCGATATTCGGGCTGACGCTCCTGTCGATCACCTTTTTCGTCGGCGGGTATTTCGCTTTCAACGGCGGCCGCGCGCCCGATTGCTTTGAGGAGCAGGAACTGCAATCCCTCGAGCAGCTTCCCGATTTCAGAAAATGGGACAAGCCTGACGTTGCGATCGTCCTCTCCGGGCAGATGCACGGGTTTATCGACAAGTGCGGCTGCTCCGATCCGCAGTATGGCGGGTTGCCTCGGCGATATAACTTTGTTCAATTGCTGAAAGGCATGAAGTGGGACGTCGTCGGCGTCGATCTCGGCGAAGTGGCGCAAACCAAAGGCATCTATGCCCAGAACCTCATGAAATTTGATCTCGCCATGAGATCGCTAAACTTCATGAACTATCGCGCGGTTGCCGTGGGCAAGCACGAAGTTCTTTCGCCGCTCGGCGAGGCATTGGTGGAAACCCATGACGAGAAACGCCTGCATCCACGACCCATTTCTCTGTCGCTTGCCGGCGCGGTAAAAGGCCAACAGCTTCATGATCTGAATCTGCGTCAATATGAAATCATCACCAGCACGAATCCAAAAATCGGCGTCACGAGCCTCATGGGCCCGAATATGCGCGAGCAATTCAAGGCCGATCAGCAGTTCCTGAACAATCAAGACGAGCTGAAGAAGACCCTGAAGGCGTTCGCCGACGCTGGTGTCGAGATCGGCATCATCCTGCACCACGAGCACCCAGATGTGCCGAAAGGCCTGGAGGGCTTTCAGCGTGTGCGGGCCATCGAAATCGCTCGACTGGAACAAGCGAAAAAATGTGCCGAGTTCTGTGACGCCGAACGCAAAAAAAACCGCAAGATACCGCCGATCATGCTGATGATGGTGCTTACCGACGAGTCGGAAGCGCCGATGCTGATGCGACCAATCGGCGGCAACATGCCTGGCCAAGTCGTCGAAATTGGGCATAAAGGAAAATATGTAGGTATTGTCGGCGTCTATCGCGACCGCAAGGGTTATCGTCTGCAATACCAGGCCGTTCGCATGGGACCGGAATGGGAAACGAAAAAGGGCGAAGAGAAGGACAACAAGATTCTGGCCTTGATGGAAAAATATAACGGCGAGCTGAAGCACCAAAACATGCTCGCGAAATATCCACGCACGCCGCACTTCGACCAGTTGCCTGAACCGGGCCACGCGGGATTGAAGGCGACCTTCGTCGGATCGGAACGCTGCGGTGATTGCCACGATCACGCCTACAAAGTTTGGATGCGTGATTTCGACAAGAAGACCCCAACGCATTCGTTCGCCACGGATACCTTGGAGAAGATCGAATTCCCCGCCGGTCGGCAACATGATCCGGAATGCATGAAATGCCACACCGTCGGGTTCAAGCATCCCGGCGGTTACAACGACCTAATCGCCGATCTTGGTAATTGGCCGAAAAAGCCCGGAAAACCGATTGCGTCGAAGAAAATCGAGGCCCACAATCAAGTCACCCGCGGCGTTGGCTGCGAGTCGTGTCACGGGCCCGGAAGCGCGCACGTAAAGAATCCCATGAACGCGGAATTGTATCCGATTATCAATCCGTTCAAGGTTTCCGAAGAGGAACGAAAATCAGTTGCGCTGCTCGAAAAAAATCCCAGGAATTTGGAGGTTCAGAACGCCCTGAAGAAGCTCTACCAGGCCAGCCCCGTGAAGCGGCAAATGGCCGACATGTGCCAGAAGTGTCATGACCTCGAAAACGATGTACACTGGGGGCAACCGGGATATGACCTGTTCGACAAGTGGATCAGCAAGAAGCTGGTCCATCACACGCCGAAGAGCAACAACGGCGCCGCCCCGCCACCGAAAGGCAAAGACGTAGGCGTAGTGCCGATGGTCGTCGAGCCGCCGCCGTTCACGATTGAAGTGATCAAAGATGAGCCGAAGAAGAAACCACGGTAGGAAATCCGAAAAGCAAAAACCGAAATACGAAACAAATACGAAATCCCAAGACCAAAAACGTAACGTGTCGTGCGCGCGTTTTGATCTTTGTAATTTCGTATTTGTTTCGTATTTCGGTTTTTGCTTTTCGGATTTCTGCCTTTATTCCCGCCGCAACGCCGTCAGCACGGGCGTTCGCACGGCGGCCCAGACGGCGAGCGCCGCCGTCGTCAACCCGACGAGCATCACGAGCGCCAGCAGTCCCGCGATGCGCAGCCACAACACCTGGCCGCCGGCACCGGCGAGATGCGGCGCCACGGCAACGACCGCCGATATCGTGCCCGCCGTCAGGCCGGCGAGCAGCAGGAACATATTTTCCGCCAGCACCAGCCAGGCTATTTGCCCCGCCCGAAACCCAAGGGCCGACAGCAGCGCCAATTCCGCGCGTCGCTCCCACACGCCGCGCAACAGCACGATCGCCAGGCCGACCGCACCGAGCACGAGACCAAGGCCGCCGAGCGCCTGGAACGTCTTCAGGTACATGTTCTCAACCGCGACATAGCCTTGCAATCGGCTGCCCGTCGTCTGCACGTCGAGATTCAGTTTCGCGAATCCCGTGCTGAGTTGCTTCTCCCATGTCGGCAGCTTGGTCAGATCGGGATCATCGGTGTCGATGAGGAAGAACGAGAAACCCTCCTGCCTGGGAAACATTTCGAAAAATCGCGACTCAGCAATCAGGATTTCGCTTTGAAAGATGCTCTCGTTCAACAGGCCGACGACGCGGAGTTTGACGCCCTCGCCGCGTTCGTTCTTGATGGTGATGGTGTCGCCGAGGCCGACTTTGAGGATCCACATCGCGGTGTTCTTGTCGACGATCGCTGGTATGATTTCGCCATCACGCTGTTCCAACAATCGCCAGGGATTCGCCTTGTCATCGTTCGTCACAGCGGCCGAGGAGGCGAATGCAAATCCACCGCGTTGGATGAATTCACTCGACACGCTCATGACGCGTGGCTTCAGCGGTTTGTACAGATTCAAGCAGCTCGCATCGTCACCCGGTTGTACTCGACACGGATAGAACACGGCACGGCGCAATTCCGGCGGCGCCAGGCCGTAGTCGCCGCGAACACGCTCGTCGTTGACATCCTCGAACACCGGCAGGCTGCCGTCGGCGAAAAACGTGAACCCGCCACTGCCGTGGGTCTTTAGGTAAAATGTCTTGTCTGTCTCCTTGTGAAACGATTCGACGGCGACGATGAGGAACGCCGCCGACGCCAACAAACCGACCGTCAGCAGACTGCGTGACGGATTGCGGCCGGCATTGCGCATGCCAAGCCGAGCGAGTGTTGGCTTCACGCAGGCGTCGCGGCGGAGCTTTCGCAGGAGCGCGGCGACGAGCACGATCGCCGCCGTCAGGACAAGAGCGCCGCTGCCGAAAAACAGGCCCGCCTTCAGCTCGTGTGCTTCCGAATGCCAACCGATGATTCCCAATCCGCCGGTGCAAAAAACGAGCGACATCGCCGTCGGCGTCAGCCAGCCGCCGCCATCCGCCTTGGCGACGAGCGATTCGCCGCTCTCGCCATGCAGCAGCGAGCGCGGCGAACGCTTGCCCAGTACGCGGTTCGCCCACCACAACGTCAGAACACTCACCGCAAACGATGCTACATAGCCGATCGCCAGACTCATCGGCCCGATGTGCAATCGCAGAAACGGCAAGCCGTCGGTACCTGGCCATGATGCCGCCAGCAGTTTGAGCATGCCGTCCGCGTACAGCAGCGCCCCGCCGAGACCGAGCAGCGATCCCGTCAGCGCGAGCAGCATGCCTTCGCCCAGCAACAATCGGCGAACCTTGCCATGGTCCCAGCCGACCGACAACAGCAAGCCGATCTCGCCGGCGCGACGGTCGAGATTCAAGCGAACGAGCAATCCAACCAATAAGAGCGCCGACACGATCAGGAAAAAGCTAAACGCAATGAACAACACGCCAAAATCAGTCGCCCCGGAACTCGCCGTCACCGCTTGTTCGCGCACCGGTTGAAATGCGAATCCGCCTTCCTCGGGCGCGAGTTCCTTCAGCAGCTTCGCCGGCAGTGTCGAGGGGTGTTCCAATCCGGGCCGCACCTGGATCGTTGTCGTGTCGCCGAATCGGCTTGGCCAAAGCGCGCGAGCCTTCTTCAAGCTGATGTACGCCTTCGGCGTCGTGCGGTAGCGCTTCCAGTAATCCTCGTCGATCGGCTTGATGCGCTTCTTGTCATACGGAAACGGCGGGTTCTCCCAGTCGTCCATCTTCACCTTGTCGGTGATACCCGGAAACTCCGGCGTCAGATCGGGATCGTCGAGTACGCCTTCGAGCTTCGGCACCGAATGCAACCGAAACGAGACATTACGCAGTTCGAGCCGATTCTTCGCGTTCGGCGTGAAGAACGCAATCTCGATATCCGGCGTCTGCTTGACATTCGCTTTCAACGGCAAGCCCGGCCAACCGACCAGCACGATGGCGTCATCCTTCATCAACATCGAATCATCGCCGGCGACGATCGCGTACGGCGTCTCGACCTTGTTGACGCGAATCGCATCGGCCAAATACACCAGGCTCGGCGACCATTTCCAACGCGAGTTTTTCTCCGCGTCGGCAGACTGCACCTGGCTAAGCTTTTCGACCGAACGCACAACGCGCGGGTCAAGCAGCATCCGCCGGCTTTCGAGCGACCAGTAGTCGCGGGCGCTCTCGTAGTAATCGACGACCATCTGTGTCGTAAGCACGCCGGCGTTCGTCTCTGTCGCCTTGGCGAGTTCGTCGGGAACATGCCCACGCCATTTGAACGTCTTGAGCTTCGCGTTATCGACATCCTCGCGCACGCCGAGAAAGCGCAGAAATGCCAAGGCGCGATCGCGCGGCGAACGATAACGCAGTCCCCAATCCTCCAACGTCAAGTGCTTTCGAAGGTCTTGCGCGAATCCGCTGTCCGATGCGCCGGCTACGAGGACAACGTTCGCCTGATCCGTCAATCCGAGCGATTTCTGCAACAGGCGGATCGGCACGAAGGCATTGCGCACGGGCGTCGGCGCTGGCTTGAGGTTGAAGCGGGCGATGCCGTCATCGGGCAGGATGCGTTGCACGGTCACTTTCAGCGGAACGATAATGTTCTCGCTTTTGCGCTGGCCCAGCAGCGTCTCGCGCGGAGCGTGGTCGGCCTTTTCGAGTCGAAGGGTAATCGTGTCGCCAACCTCTACCTTTAACGCGTTCGCAAGCGTTGCATTTAGCACGGCTATGCGATCGTCGGACGCCCAAAGGTCCACCGATTCGGGAACGAGGTCCGCAGGCCAAAACGCGGAATCGACGCCCAGCACGTTGACCTTGCCGACGGTCTGCGGTTCGTCCTTCGGGCCTGCCGACGCGCTGCCTTGCAGCATGAGCAAGGAGGCCTGGCGTTCGGCCCGAATGTCCTTGGCGAGAGTATCGCGGAAGAATCGCCCGGGCAGCATGGCCTGGTCAACCCAGGCGAGCTGATCGAGCGTGAGTGCCTTCATGCTGCCACGAAGCGAATCGCCGACGAGCAGCGCACCTGTGAGGACGGCTGCGCCAAGTGCGATGCCGAGCAGCACCGCCGTGTTGCCTCGCCAGTGATACAACAGATTGCGAAGGAGCAAGCGAAAGAACGTCATATTTTGGCCGTCGTGTTGCGGGATGGAGTCGATGCGGATGATGGCGTCATTATATGCTCTAAAAAAACAGCTTCGTCTACGCCCTATCCCGGATTATTCAACGATTAAGATTTCTCACCACAGAGACACAGAGGCACAGAGAAGATTACAGGTAAAATAAACTATTGTCGCCTGCAGATGATCGAGGATTCCCGTAATTCATTGTCCCCTTGGTTATCTCTGTGCCTTTGTGTCTCTGTGGTGAATAATTCGGGTTAAGAAGATTGCAGTGATTCCTGGAGGTTCGGACCTCATAAGAATGACAAATGAAAATGTCCCCGACCACACGACGGAGCGAACCCATGACGCCAATTTCCGCCGCCGAGTATGACGCCGCCATCAATCAGGCGGTGTGGTTTGATCTCAGCGCGCACGGCAAGATCGAAGTCGCCGGTCCGGAAGCTTGTGTGTTCCTGAACAATCTCGCCACACAGGACGTGAAAGGCCTTGCCCTCCATGCGTCCTGCGAATCCTTTCTCACGACGAATAAGGCCCGCGTTGTCGCGCATGCGATGATATCCCATGTGCGCGACGACGTGTTCCTGCTCGATGTCGCGCCAGATCTTGCGGAAAAGGTGCTAGCGCATCTCAACCATTTCCTCATCAGCGAACAGGCTGAGTTGGAGGATCGCTCGGCTGACTTCGCCATGTTCCGCATCGTCGGGCCCAATGCTTCAGCGCTGCTCGATGTTGCGAATCTGGAATTGAATCGGGTGCGATCGCTCGGCGAGTTGGGCTTCATTCGCCGACACAACCTGCTCGCACTCGATGGGTTCGACTGGTTCTGCCCGATTGCAAGAGTCGATGACGTCCGCGCCAAGTTGGGCGAGATCGCGCTCGGCACGCCGGCAACCTATGAGACGCTGCGCATCGAGGCCAGGCTGCCCGCCGTTGGTGCCGAGTACGACGATCAGCGTTTTGCGATGGAGATCGACCGCACGCAGCAAGCGATCTGCTACACCAAGGGCTGCTTTCTCGGCCAGGAAACGATCGTCATGGCGCGCGATCGCGGGCAACTCAACCGTGTTCTGCGCGGCATCGTGATGCGGGATGTTAGCGTGCCAACCGTTGGCGCGAAAGTATTGAAAGGCACGGAGGAAGTAGGCATCGTCACATCGGCGACCTATTCGCCGCGGCGCGGCTGCGCGATCGCGTTGGCCTATGTACGTCGCGGTTCGTGGGAGCCGGGAGCCGAGGTGACGCTGGATGGTCAGGCGGGAACGGTGTCGGCGTTGCCGATGTGATTTTGTCTTACCGCGACTCCATCACAGTTCCATACAGCGCGATGAACGAGGTGAGATTGAACACTGCGTGCAGCACGATCGGCGCGATCAGGCTCTGTGTGCGCCAGGCCAGCCAGCCGAAGATCAACCCGAGCGGCATTAACGAGATGGGCGCCGGCCAAGCTCCATAATGCACCATCGCAAACAGCATTGCCGTCCCGAACCATGCCAGCTGGGCATTCGCATTGGACCAATCGCGCTGGCGCAATTCTTCCTGTTCACACGCAATCCGTCGACGTTCGCGTGCGTCGTCCTCGGACAGTCCAGCCTGCGGTGCCAGGGATTCCTCGAGCGGGTCCAGTTGCCAGTGCTGAATCTCGCCTTCGCGAAGCTCGAATTGGAGAATAATACGCAACATCAGCCAGGCATAACCACCCACCAAGAGCAGCGCGACGACGCCGGGAGCGAGGTAGTCGATCACCGTCGCCGGGCGTGTTGCTGCTTTCTTCGCGTCGGCGGGAGCTTTATTCTCCACCTGTACATCTTCGGTCGGCGCGACGACGAGGGCCGCCTTCTCCGCGATCACCATCAGGCCAAAAAGAACGACAATTGCACAGACGACAAGATGCCCGCTGAGCGACGCGCGACGCAACCAACCCTGAATCAGGCCGCGAAAGACGACTTCTTCCATTATTGGCGCAACGATGACGACCTGGAATCCGATGAACCACCATTCCCAATCATTCCGCACCAACCTACTGAGTGTTGTCAACGAATGATCGCGACCGGGCAAAACGAACTGGACTAGCATGTGCAATCCGATCACCACCGGAATAGCGCCCATGGCAGCGACCAAGCCAAGTCCCACGTTGGGCCAAAGCCGCGTCCACGACAGCCCGAAATGGTGGAGCCTGGTCCCGCTGCGAGCATAGAGAATGAAGAAGATCGTGCCAAGGGTGAGCGTGAAACCGAGCGGACTGGCGATATTTTGGCATCGATTGATATAGATGGCGCTGTCCGTGAGCGCACTCCGGTCCGGTGCGGGCCCGATCAACGGCGTGAAAAATCCCATCTGAAAGAGCGTCGCCGTGATGACCATCGGTAGGCCATGATACACGCAAAATACGAAGAAGGTATCGCGTCCTATCCACGCACCGGGCCTGAGCCGCGCGATCGGCAACCAGGCGCGGCGGCTGGTCGGTGCGAGCAGCCAGGCCGCTACGATGCCTAGGATCGCAACACCGACAACCCAAGCGTAGGCGATGGCGTACCACGTTAGTTCGTTCAAGCGATCCACAAGCGTCCTTCATTTTGCATAATAACAACGGGTGCGATTCGTTTTCGTTTAGCCGCTCGCCTTAGGCGAGCGCGAACCAAGCGCACTCGCGCTCGCCCAAGGCGGTCGGCTAACCAAGAGTATACGGGAAAATACGGATGAGCGATATTTTGCAGCGCATCGTAGCCACGAAACGAATGGAAATCGAGCGGGATCGGTCGGCAATGTCGTTGCCGTCGCTAGAATTGCGCCTCGCAAAGGCCCCACCGATTCGCGACTTTCGGGCGGCTCTCAAGCAAGCCTCCGGCCTGGGTGTCATCGCCGAGGTGAAGCGGGCGTCGCCCTCCGCCGGCGTGCTGCGTGCCGACTTCGACCCGCTCGCCATTGCCCGAACCTACGAAGCAAACGGGGCATCGTGTATCAGCGTGCTGACCGATGAACAATACTTCCAGGGCAAGCTGGAGTACCTATCGGCAATTCGCCACGCCGTCGCGCCTCCCGTGTTGCGCAAAGATTTCATTCTCGATCCGTACCAAGTCGTGCAGGCCCGCGTCGCCGGTGCGGATGCCGTCTTGCTCATCGCAGAGATTCTCGACGAACGCGAACTGCCTGCCCTGCTGAACCAAATTCACGCACTTGGCATGGATGCGCTCGTTGAGCTATACGACCGCGCAAACCTGCCGCGAGTGCTCGATGCCGGTGCTCGGCTCGTCGGTATCAACAATCGCAACTTGCGAACGTTCGTCACCAGCCTCGATCATACGCTCGATTTACTGCCGCTGATTCCGCGCGAGGTGTGCGTCGTCAGCGAGAGCGGCATCCGCACGCGCGCGGACATGCAGCGGCTCGAATCGGCGGGCGTGTCGGCGGTGCTCATCGGCGAGACGTTCATGCGCGCTCCGGAAATCGGTGCCAAGCTGCGCGAATTGCGAGGCGTGCCGTGAACCTTGTCCACCATCTCGCCGACTGGCTCGACGCGCACGGGCTGTCGGGCACGCCCGGTGTCGTCGCAATCTCCGGCGGGCCGGATAGCGTGGCCCTGGCGCATCTTGGCGTGGAACTACTCAAGATCGGAGCGCTGCCCAAACTTATTCTGGCGCATGTCAACCATCAATTACGCGGCGACGAAAGCGATGCCGACGAGGCGTTCGTACGAAATCTGCCAACGCATTGGATGATGAGCGATGGCGCGGGTCTGGCCTGCCGAACGTGCCGAATCGATGTCGCCGCGATCGCCGAGGCGGAGAGCGAGAACCTAGAGAGCGCCGGCCGAAATGCGAGATACGATTGGCTGACGCGCGTTGCCAAGGACGAAGGCGCGGCCTGGATCGCGACCGGGCATACGGCAGACGATCAAGCCGAGACGGTGTTGTTTCGCTTGTTGCGCGGGACCGGCGTGCTCGGCCTACGCGGCATCGCCGAGCAGCGCGATATGGAAAGCGTGGCGATTATTCGGCCTTTGTTGACGGTTCGCCGAGCGGATTTGCTCGAACATCTCAAAGCGAACGGAATCGCCTATCGCGTCGATTCGTCGAACACAGATGTGCGTTTTCGCCGCAATTGGCTGCGGGCAAAGTTGCTGCCGACGCTGCGGGACGAATGCAATCCGGAGATCGTCGCCGTGCTGTGCCGGCTGGCAGAGCAGGCGAATGATCTGCAAGCCGATATCGATGCCGAGTCGGCCAAGCTGCTTGCGTTGGCCGAGCGTCCACGGGCCGGCGCGATGCTGGTATTCGCGGTGGAGCCGTTGCAATCCGCCAGCGACAATCAGATGCGCGAGATGTTTCGCGCGGTTTGGCGGCGCGAGGGTTGGCCCACCAGCGCGATGGACGCCAAGCACTGGCAGCGCCTCGTCACGATTGCGAGTGGCCCCGCCTCGACGTGCGATTTTCCAGCAGGCGTTCACGTTCGCCGCGTCGCAAGGGTGATGCAGATTTCGTTTAGCCGCTTGCCTCTGGCGAGCGCGGCCTATTCGCGCTCGCCAAAGGCGAGCGGCTAAACATAGAATAATGGTTTCTCGAATTCCTGGAGCTTGCAATGTCGGACCCGCGTATCCCCGTCACCGTGCTCACCGGCTTTCTCGGCGCCGGTAAAACCACGTTGCTCAACCACATTCTCACGGCCAAGCACGGCAAGCGCGTCGCCGTCATCGAAAACGAATTCGGCGAGATCGGCGTCGATCAGGACCTTGTCATTCAGACCGAAGAAGAAATCTTCGAAATGAACAACGGCTGCATCTGCTGCACTGTGCGCGGCGATCTCATCCGCATCCTGGGCAAGCTGCTCAAACGCAAAGACAAGTTCGACTACGTCCTGATCGAAACGACGGGTTTGGCCGACCCCGCTCCGGTCGCGCAGACGTTTTTCTCCGACGAAGAAATGAAGGCCCGGTTTCGGCTCGATGCGATCGTCACGGTCGTAGACACCAAGCACGTGACGGAACATCTCGACATGATGCGAGAACCGGAGGAGCAGGTCGCCTTCGCTGATGTTATCCTGCTCAACAAGACCGACCTCGTGCAACCGGCCGACCTCGACACGCTCGAAAAGCGATTGCGCGCAATCAACGCCACGGCGCCGATGTATCGTTGCCAAAAGGCGCTCGTGGGCATGGACAAAATCCTCGACGTCAACGGCTTCGATCTCGATCGCGTGCTCGACCTCAATCCAAGCTTTCTCGAACTCGACGGACATGAACACAAACACAACGAGGAAGTCTATTCCGTCGGCATCTCTATCCCCGGCGATCTCGACGAACAGAAACTCAACGCCTGGCTGCGCGACTTGTTGATGCACGAAGGCAAAGATATTTTCCGCATGAAAGGCGTGCTGAGCATCAAAAACGATCCGCGCCGATTTGTGTTCCAGGGCATTCACATGCTGTTCGATAGCCAGGCCGATCGCCCGTGGGCAAGGGGCGAAGAACGCGATAACAAGATGATCTTTATCGGTCGAAACTTGAACCGCGAACGACTCGAGGAGGGATTCCGCAAATGCCTCGCTTGAATCCATTCGCCTCGGGGCGGACGAGTTTGACTAAGAAGGGCGAGAGCCGAATCGATGGCCACGTCGTCGCGCTGGCGTGGTCGGACTCGCTCGACTTGATCACGGCGGCGTCCGCCGATGGGCCGATTTCGATTTTCGACGCGAAGTCGGGCCAGGTTCGGCACGCGCTATCGGGCCACGGGTTCGGCACATCATGCGTCGCCTGGTCAGTCGATGGCAAGCATCTCGCCTCGGCGGGGCAGGACGGCAAGATTCGGCTGTGGGATCCGGTCACGGGCAACGTGGCGCATGAGCTTCCCGCCGGCGCCGCTTGGGCCGAGCGCGTCGCCTGGTGCCCGACCGCGAACGTGCTCGCCTCCGCCGCCGGCAAAAAGCTAAGGCTCTGGAACCTCGCCGGAGAGATGGTCCGCGAATTCCCCGACCATCCGAGCACGATCACCGACATCCGCTGGAAGCCTGGCGAGCCGATCCTCGCCTCGGCTGCCTACGCCAAATTGTCGTTGTGGAACACGAATTCTCTGGCTGATGGCGAAGCGGCTCTCATCCGCGAGTTCACCTGGCAAAGCTCGCTGCTGGTGCTCGAATGGCATCCGAAGGCGCGATTCATGGCCGCCGGCGCCCAGGACTGCACTGTGCATTTTTGGGAACTGGCCAGCGGCGAAGACTTGCAAATGTCCGGCTACCCGACGAAGGTGCGCGAGCTTTCATGGGACGCCAGTGGCCGCTGGTTGGCCACCGGCGGCGGGCCGACGCCAACGGTTTGGGACTTCACCGGCAAAGGCCCATCCAATTCGACGCCGTTGCAGTTTGACGCCCATCAGGACAACGTCAACTGCCTGGCGTTTCAACGCCGAGGGAGTTATTTGGCGTCCGGCGGAGAGGACGGCCTGCTCGCACTGTGGCAGCCTGGCCGACAGAAGGGCGCTCTTGCCCTCGCCAAACACGACGCCCCGATCACCCAACTCGCCTGGGCCGGCGACGATCAGCGCCTCGCCGTCGGCACTGCGGATGGCGCGGTTGTGTTGTATGCACTGTAAAGAGTAATTCGTAGGGTGCGTCAAGCGCCAGCGCCGACGCACCAGCGGGTTCATGGTGCGTCCGCGCTGGCGCTTGACGCACCCTACGAATTGGTCGGCTGCTCAAAAACAGGAGGCTTTCCGCCATGAAGTACGTGCTCACCGCGATCTGTTTCGCCGTTGTCCTGCCACCACTAACCGCCCAGACGCCGGCTCTCGATGCCCGCTGGGCCGACCTTGGCAGCCCGGATGATGGCAAGGCGCTACGATCTGCACTGTCGCTGTCGGCGACGCCCAAGGAGACTCTCGCCTTCCTCAAAGACAATTTGAAGCCAGTCAAAGTCGATCCGAAGCGCGTGGCCGAATTGGTGAAAGGCATGCAAAGCGCCAATTTTGTGGTTCGCACACGGGCGTCCGCCGAGTTGGAGTATCTCGGCAAGTACATCAAGAAAGAACTGGAATCGGCCGCGAAGGAATCGGGTGACGCCGAAACGAAGTCGCGCATCCAGCAGTTGATCGAAAAGATGCCGCCCGATCCGAATGCGAAGAAGGAGCCCGCCCCCAAGCTGGCGCCGAATCTCGGCGGTGCCCGCAGTATCAGCGTGTCGAATGTCAACGGCCAGATCACGATCATCGTCGATGGCGTGCCGCTCGATTTTTCAAAGATGGCGCCCCCGCCGCCGCCTGCTCCGCCTGGCCCGCCGTCGGGTTGGCGTCGAGCCGTACGGGCCGTGACGCTACTGGAACATTTGGCGACTCCCGAGGCTCGCGATATTTTGCAAACGATCGCCAACGGTGAAAGCGACGCTCTGCCGACGATCGCCGCCAAGGAAGCACTAGGGCGATTGGCAAAGTGATGACGACTCGCTTCAGAGCCGAAAGCGTAAGCGCCGGAATGCTCAATCCGTCGCTTACGCTTCCTGCTCTGGAAAAAATAATTTCGCGGTCGACAAATCCGACTATAGAGCGAGCGAATAGTTACTCGACGACGTCGCCAAATCGGAGTCCGCTTCGCCGTCGAGGAATCAGCTTCATGATCGGAAGTGCGGGCGGTGCGATTGTGTTCGTTGTTTCGCTGGCGGGCCTCGCCATCTGGTCCGTGGCGTATTGCACATTCGTCGGACATTATGTCCTTACAACCCTCACCGACACGAGTGCGGGAGCGAACGACGTCGAATTTCCCGTCGAAAGCTGGATCGCCTGGTGGTGGAAGCCCGTCTTGTGCCTGTGGGTGCTCAGTGCGTGGTGCGTGCCGATCTCGATCCTGTGTTTACCGCTGGCGCCATACGGTTTTTTTCCCTACACGGTGGCCTTCGGGATTCTACTTGGTGCGATCTACCCGCTGAGTTTGGCGTCCGTTCTGTATCAACAAAATTGGCTGATGCTGTTCGATGCTCTGGTCGTCTGGCGCATGCTTCGGCACCTTCGCGCGTTTCTCTATGTACTGACCGTCACCTCGATGCTCATCGCCACCTGCGCGACATTGCTCGTTCTGACCGCTCAAGGCGGCTGGATTTGGTTGTTGTTGTTTACGCTGATGTTGCCGATGACGTTTCTGATGTGGGCACGCCATTGGGGTCGGCTATCGTGGTTGGCGTTGAATCACGTGCCCTCACGTCGGAAACGCAAGCGTCGGAAAAAGGATCACGGCCTTGGGGAGTGCGTCGAAGACGAGGCGCCGGAGATGGATGTCGAGGAGGTGACGGAAAGCTTGGGAGAAGTCGCTCCGCCGCCTGTGGACGCAATGCCGAACCCGCCGACAGTGGTGGAGGAAGACGAATGGGCCACGGACAAATCGCCGTACGGAATGGTCGATTTTGAATCGGAACCCATCGCCGAAGAGCAGGATCCGCTGCCGATCCAGAAGCCACTGCTCTCGATGGTGAAGTATTACGACGAACGCGCCAACCGAGAAGCCACGGAGGCCGCCGAGCGCGAGGACACCGCCCGCACCATGCCGTCGACGCGGCGACAGCCACCTAGCTTTCGCAAGGCGATGTTCGTCGGCATGTGGAGTTTCCTGCTCCAACGAGGCGCCTTTCGCGCGTGGCTAAACCTGGCATTCATGACCTTCGCGGGCGTTCTCTTGCTCACGCTGATGGGATTGTTTCGGCCGCCTGTGTGAATCAAAAGAGTACCGTGTTATTATTGATGAAGTATTGGTAAGGAAAACCGGAAGAACAAATTCTCGAACTTGGTATCTCGGTTTTCCTAGGGAGCGACAGACCTTGTCTGATACCCCTTCCGCTGCTGAACGCCTGCCGCCAAGCGAAAAGGCGAAGCAGTTTCCCGCGTCGCCTGGCGTTTACCTGATGAAGGACGCCGAGGGGCGGGTGATCTACGTCGGCAAGGCGAAAGTGCTGCGTAGCCGGGCGTCGCACTACTTCACGAAGGCCGCCGCCGAGGACGCACGCACCGCTGAGCTGGTCAAGGTGATCGCCGACATCGAGCATATCCCCGCCGAATCCGAAGTCGACGCACTTCTGATGGAAGCGAGGCTCATCAAGGATATTCAGCCGCGTTTCAACATCGAGCTCAAAGACAACAAGACGTTTCCATACCTCCAGATTCGCATTCGCGAAGAGTTCCCGCGCGTCGAATTCACGCGCTTGCCGCGCAGCAAAGGCGTGCGTCTCTATGGCCCATTCACCAGCGCAAAAAGCCTACGGGTGGCTATTCAGGTACTGCAGCGTGTCTTTCAATTTCGCACGTGTGGCCTGAATATCAAATCGTCCAACGATCAATGGCGTTGGTTTCGGCCCTGCATCCTGCACAGCATCCGCCAGTGCACCGCGCCGTGCAACTTTCGCGTGAGCCGAGAGGATTATCGCAAACAAATCCGCCGGCTGTGCATGGTGCTCGATGGCAAGAAGGACAAGCTGATTGCCGAGTTGGCGACCCAGATGCAAGAGGCCAGCGTCAAGCTCGAGTTCGAGAAAGCCGCCCGATTGCGTGACGAAATCGCCGCCCTGAAAAGCCTCGGCCTTCGCGGCGATGTCGATAAAGATGTGCAGCCGGAGGTGTTCCACATCGAGCCGCGGAAGGGTTCGGTCGGTTTGCGCAAAGTGTTGGGTTTGAGTCAAACGCCACGAACGATCGAGGGCGTGGACATCGCGCATCTGAGCGGGCAGGAGACGGTCGCCTCGCTCGTGTCGTTCATCGACGGCTTACCGTTCAAGCCGCACTATCGCCGATACAAAATCAAGAGTGTCGAAGGCGTTGACGATTTTGCATCGATCCGCGAGGTGATTGCTCGGCGATTCCGCAATGCAATCGGGCAGGGCGAAGAGGAACAGCCATTCCCGGACATTCTGCTGATCGACGGCGGCAAGGGGCAGCTGAACGCCGCTCTCGAAGTGTTCCGCATGCTCGGTAAGGAGCCACCGTGCCTTATTTCGCTTGCCAAGCAGCAGGAAGAAATCTATCGCCCGGGCGAAGCGGAGCCGTTGCGTTTAAGCCGTCATTCCGCGGCGCTGCGGCTATTGCAATACGTGCGTGACGAAGCCCATCGCTTTGCACAGCATTATCATCACTTGCTGCGCAAGAAAAAATATGAAGAATAATGGTGCCATCTGGCCGCTTGCGGCTTAGCGCTCGCAAGGCGCCACGCGAGTGCTAAGCCGCAAGCGGCAAAACGAAAACGTATTTCTGGCAAGGACAATAATCATGCGCATCCTGCTCACCAATGACGACGGTATATACGCTCCCGGGATTCGCGCGATGCGCAAGGAACTCCAAAAAATCGGCGACGTGACTGTCGTCTCGCCGGCGGGCGAACAAAGTGCGGTCGGCCATTCGATCACGCTGCTCACGCCGCTCATCACGCAGCAAGTCGTCGATGAGGAGCAGAAACCAATAGGTTGGGCGGTCGAAGGTCGGCCAGCCGATTGCGTCAAGCTCGCGCTGTTGGAACTTTTGAAGGAGCCGCCCGATTTGATCATCAGCGGACTGAACGCCGGATCGAACGCCGGGATCAACGTTCTGTATTCCGGCACGGTCGCCGCAGCAGTGGAGGGGGCGTTCTTTCAGATCACCAGTATCGCGGTCAGCTTGGTCACCAACAAGCCCGAGGCGCCGAACTTCCCCAAGGCGGCGGGATACGCCCTTGGCGTCATCGAGCAGCTAATTCGGCATCCGTTGAGCCGAGGCAGTTTGTTCAACGTCAACATCCCGAACGTGGACAGAATTCCGATACAGGGCGTGCGCGTGGTGAGGCAGAACATCGCGCCGTACAAGGAGCAGTACGATCGCCGAGTCGATCCGCGAGGCCGCACCTATTTTTGGACTGGCCCAGACTTCGGCTGCCCCGACCCGCACCCCGACACCGACGAGACAGCCCTGCGCGACGGCTACATCACGGTGACGCCGTTGCACTTCAACCTGACCGACGCAGTGATGCTTGAGAAGATGAAGGACTGGGAGTGGACGCTGTGATGCTTGGTGTCAACGTTCTCCTCCAATACCCCTAACGGTTTAAGGACTCGCTATGGCGGACCCCACAAACGACACCGGCTACTCGAAAATCCCAAAGCTTCCCGAGCCAACACCTGCGGATCGCGACCCGACCGAACTTCCAGCGGATGACGACGACATCGCTCGGCGAATCATCCGCAAGACGCCGTTGCCGGTCCTCATGGAGAAAGGGCCGACGTCTCGGTTCAAAAAAAACGAACCCGGCAAGTTCGCGTTGAATGCCGAACCGGCGCAGCAGGCCGGGGTGCCAAACGGCCCAACCAAGCCCAAGCCAAATCCTTACACGGAAGGCACACATCGCCACACACTCTTCGAGATCATAGCGGCGAATCCAGGCCTCATCTCAAGGGAAATTAAAATCAAGACAGGCGACAGTAAGAAGCATCTGGACAAGTACGATCGTGAACTGGCCCGGATGGTGAACGATCGCCATATCGAGAAGACGGACGGAAAATATTTCGTGACGAATTAGTGCCTAATTCGGATCGCGGATTCCATGACCACATTGCGGGTAGATTTCTGGCGATTCGACAAGAAAGGGAACCAAGTAAAGAAACGTTCTATTTACTGGAGATGTATTGCCATTTTCGCCCGTGATAACGCCACCCTCAAGAGTCGATTTCCGAGGCTGAAGCGTAAGCGAGGCGGCCTGAATGCCTCGCTTACGCTTCAGCCTCCGACGGAAATTCGACTTTTGAGGGGCGCGTCCGTGATGACCCGGAGGAGTTCATGCGGTCTCTTCACAAGCACTACAGCGGGACGTATTCCCGCGTATCGAAGGCAGTCGAGTCAAATCGGAATGAAGAGTATAGCCCCGCTGATGAAGAATAGGCCCACGAGAGCGTTAATGCGCCACGGTAACATGAAAATGCCAGTTAGTCGTGAAGCCACGTCGTAACGACACCTACTCCCCGAGCACCTTAATCAACACCCGCTTCGGTCGCCCGCCGTCGAATTCGCCGTAGAAGATTTGTTCCCACGGGCCGAAGTCGAGGCGGGCTTTCGTGATTGCGACAATAACCTCACGGCCCATGATTTGGCGTTTGAGGTGGGCGTCGGCGTTGTCTTCGCCGGTGCGGTTGTGGTGGTAGAAGTTGGGGTCGAGGTTGAAGGGTGCGAGCTTTTCAAGCCATTTGCCGAAGTCGTGATGCAAGCCGTGCTCGTCGTCGTTGATGAAGACCGACGAGGTGATGTGCATCGAATTGACGAGCACCATGCCCTCTTTAACACCACTCTTGCGAACGGCGTCGGCGACGTGCGACGTGATGTTCTCGAACGCCATCTTGGACGGGATGTTCAGCGTCAGGTAGTCGGTGAAAGACTTCATCGGTGTGCCTGGTTGTTGTCGAATCGTGCGGGCGGCGTTTGCAATTTTGTCGCGATCCCGTTAAGCCCATATTCTATCCAAACGCCAGGATGCGCGAAGTAGTTTCGGTGCAATCACCGTCTTGTCCGAGCCTGAGCGCCAGCGAAGGGCATCGCTTGGCCCTTCGCTGGCGCTCAGGCTCGGAAATATTGAGGGATCGTTGCCATGACCTTTCGCTTTGCCAATGGTTGGACGCCCACGCAAACACGTGAGGCGATGCTGCTCGATGCGGCGGTGACGAATCTCAACACCGGCTCGTTCGGGCCGTTACCTCGCGCCGTGTTCGAGCGCGTGACGGCGCTGCGTCGTCGGCTGGCGGAAGAGCCGATGGATTTCCTGGTGCGCGAGTTGCCTGGCCAGCTGTGGACGGCACGCGAAGCGCTGGCGACGTTTCTACATGGCGATCCGCAGCGCCTTATCTTCACGGCCAATGTGACGGCATCGATAAACATCGTCGCTTCGGGGCTGACGCTTGATGGACCGGGCGAAATCCTGCTGACCGATCACGAATACGGCGCGATGCACTGGTGCTGGGAACGCTTCGCGCAACGCCATGGCATGACGCTTCGCACCCTTCCGTTGCCGATCTTGGCGCGCGAACCCGGCGAGATCATCGCAGCTGCGACGAAGGCGATGACGCCGAATACCAAGCTGTTCTTCTTCAGCCATGTGCTCTCGCCAACCGGGATGGTGCTGCCTGCGAAGGAACTGTGTTCTGAGGCCCGGCGGCGTGGCATCATCACCGTGGTCGATGGTGCCCACGCGCCGGCGATGATCGATGTGCGACTCGACGACATCGACGCCGACTATTATGGCGCGAACTGTCACAAGTGGCTGCTCGCGCCGACGGGATCGGGATTCCTGTATCTCGGTCGGGGTAACGAGGATCGCCTCGAACCGCTCCAAGTAAGCTGGGGCTGGCGGCGTGAAAATCGCCCGGCCGACGAGCGCGACGATTTCGGCTCGACGCCGCGGCTTCGCTACTACGAGTTCGAGGGCACGCGCGACATCTGCCCGTGGCTGGCGGTGCCTGCTGCGATCGACTTTCAAACGCAGCTCGGGTTCGAGATTATTCGCGCGCACAATACGAACCTCGCCCAATGTGTGCGCGAGCGCTTCGCACGGATCGGTGAGATCACGCTTGCGACGCCGACGCATCGCGAGTTGCACGGGTTCCTGACAGCATTTCGACTGCCGCCGCGCGTGCAGGCTCAGACCTGGCGTGACGCATTGTGGCAGCGCTGGCGCATCGAGGCACCGATCGTCGAACGGCCTGAAGGATTGCTGATCCGCGTCTCGACGCATTTCTACAACACGACGGACGAGATCGACAAACTCGCCGAGGCGGTTGAGGCGATGTTGCGCGAGGGATGATCGGTCTATTGCCCATGGGTTCGACGTATCCTCGCAACACAGGGTATTCCGGCTATAATACGCTCGGTGCGCTGCATGATCGGATACGTTGTAGGATGCGTCAATCGCCAGCGCCGACGCACCGTGCGCTCGCGGGTTTATGGTGCGTCGGCGCTGGCGATTGACGCACCCTACAGACGTAACCGCGAGGCGTATTTATGTATGCCTGTGCATAGCACGGACTTTGTCAAGGAGTTGACGGATGGCCCTTACCGCGTCACAAATGCAAGAGCAGAAGAAGCAAGCCGAGGAGTTGCTGTTCTCCGAGAAGCACAAACTCGGTTTCGCGAAGGCGTTGTTCTTTGGGCAAGTGCAGGCACCGCTGTTATTTCCCTATCCGGACATCAAGCCGGAGGAACGCGACGTGGTGGCGAAGGCCGTGGCCGAGGTGCAACGATTCGCCGATGAGCATATCGACGCCGCCGCCATTGATCGTAATGCCGACATCCCGCAGTCGGTGATCGACGGCCTGAGCAAGCTCGGCGTGCTCGGCATGACTGCACCCGCGGAGTTCGGCGGGCGCGGCTTTTCCCAGATGGGCTACACGCAAATCCTCCAAGTCATCGGCGGGCATTGCGCTTCCACGGGCGTCTTCGTCAACGCCCATCACTCGATCGGCGTGCGTGCCCTGATCCTGTTTGGCACGAAAGACCAGCAAGCGAAATGGCTACCAGATCTCGTCTCCGGCAAGACGCTCGGCGCCTTCGCGCTAACCGAACCGGAAGCCGGCTCAGATGCCGCCAACGTTCAGACAACCGCGACGCTCAGCCCCGACGGCAAGACGTGGATACTCAACGGCCAAAAGCGCTACATCACTAACGGCGCCATCGCCCAGGTGCTGACAGTCATGGCCCGCACGCCCGTGCCCGGCACGAATGAAACCCGTATCACCGCGTTTCTCGTCACGCCCGATATGCCCGGCTTTGAAGTCGTCGAAGCCCGCATGCCCAAGTGCGGCATCCGCGGCACCGCCACCGCTCGGCTCGCCTTCAAAGACATGCCGGTACCCAGCGAGAACGTCCTCGGCCCGCTTGGCAAAGGACTGCGCGTCGCGCTCACTGTGCTCGATTTTGGCCGCACGACGTTCGGCGCGAGCTGCACCGGCGTCGCCAAGGCGTGCGTCGCAGCGGCGGTCGCTCATGCCAAGTCGCGCGTGCAGTTCAAGGAAACGCTCAGCGAGTTCGAACTCGTCAAAAAGAAAATCGCCTTCATGGCTGCCAATGCCTTTGCGATGGAAGCAACGACGACGCAATGTGCCGCCTTCATCGATCGCGGCTTCGAGGACTTCATGCTCGAAACCGCGATGCTCAAGGTCTTCTCGACCGACGCGTTGTGGACCATCGTCAACGACACATTGCAAATATTTGGCGGGCAGGGCTACTTCTCCAACGAACCCTACGAACGCTGGATGCGCGATGCCCGCATCAACATGATCGGCGAAGGCGCAAACGAAGTGCTCAAGGCGTTCATCGCCGTCGTCGGCATGCGCGGCATCGGCGAGCATCTGAAGGGCATCCTCGATTCGCTGCGAAGTCCACTCAAAAATTTCGGCACGATCTGGAGCTTTGGCCGCGAGCAATTGATGGCGCGATTCACGTCGCCCGAGATTCCCGTGCAAAGCCCGACGCTGCGTAAAGACGCCCGCGAACTCGCCAACCGCGTCGGCGATTTCGGCATCGCCGTCGTCGATACGCTCAAGCATTTCCGCAGCAAGGCTCAGGAGAACACGAACGCTTCCATCGACGAAGAAATGAAGATCATGGAGGTAGTGCTGAAAAGCCAATATTTGCAGGAGCGCTTGTCGGATGTGGCGTGCGATCTCTATGCATCAAGCTGTTCGTTGGCTCGGCTCGACCATCTCTTGAGCCACGCCAACGGCGAACCGGAGACACAGCGCGACATTCAAGCGGGCCGCTATTTCCTAACGCTTGCGAATCGCCGAATGAAGCAAAATCTTGCGGCACTGTGGGACAACGACGACGCCATGACGACGAAGACAGCGGACGCGTGGCTGAAGTAAGGCGCACGCCGATCCTAGCGCAGCACGTCCGCCACGACGCGTGCCGGTTCGACGCCGGTGAGGCGCATGTCGAGGCCCTGATGGCGATGCGATAGCCGTTGGTGGTCGATGCCGAGGCAGTGTAGCATGGTGGCATGGAGGTCTCGGACGTGGACGGGGTTTTCGACGGCGCGGTAGCCGAGTTCGTCGGTCGCGCCATAGGTCATGCCGCCTTTGATGCCGCCGCCCGCAAGCCACATCGAAAAGCCGCGAATGTGATGGTCGCGACCCGGAGCGCTGCCTTTGAACTGTACCATCGGCGTGCGGCCGAATTCCCCACCCCAAATGATGAGCGTGTCGTCGAGCATGCCGCGCTGCTTCAAATCTTGAACCAATGCCGCGGAAGGTCCATCGCAATATCCCGCACACTGCCTTAAGTAGCCGACGATGTTGTCGTGATGATCCCAACCGCGATGATAGAGTTGGATGAAGCGCACGCCGCGCTCGGCCAGGCGCCGGGCGAGCAAACAGTTGTAGCCGAAGCTGCCGTCAGCCGATTCGACGCCGTACATCGCCTTGGCCTGGCGCGTTTCGTCGGAGATGTCCATCAAGCTCGGCACGCTGGTCTGCATGCGAAACGCCATCTCGTATTGGGCAATGCGGGTTTCGATTTCGGGATTGCGCGTGCGTTCGTTCTGCATACGGTTGAGCGAGCCGATGGTGTCGATCGAATCGCGCTGAAGTTCGTGCGACACGCCCGCGGGGTTGCGAATGTAGTGCACCGGATCTCCGGTCGAATAGAACGGCACACCCTGATGACGCCCTGGCAGAAACCCCGCCGCCCATTGGCGTGTCGAGATCGGCTGTGGATTGCGTCCGCCGACACTCGTCAGCACGATGAAGCCGGGCAGATTTTGACATTCGCTGCCTAGGCCATACGTGATCCATGAACCCATGCTGGGCCGACCGGATATTTGCGTGCCAGTGTTCATCAACGTGTGAGCCGGGTCGTGATTGATCTGATCGGTGTGCATCGATCGAATAATGGCGATGTCATCGGCGACGCGACTGATGTTCGGCAGCAGCTCCGATATCTCCTGTCCCGATTGGCCAACACGATGAAAGCGAAACCGCGGGCCGAAGCATTTAAGCTCGGCGTTCTGCAACTGCGCGATCGGCTGCCCGCGTGTGAACGACTCGGGCATCGGCTGCATATTCAAGCGTGCGAGAGTCGGTTTGTGATCGAGCAATTCCAAATGCGACGGTCCGCCCGACATGTAGAGGAAGATCACGCACTTCGCTTTCGGCGCGAAGTGAGGCATATCGGCCATCCCGCCAATTCCGTGTGCGTCGGCGGAGGCGGACGTCGGCAGCATGGACGCCAGCGCTGCGGCCCCGAAACCGATCGACGACGTGCCGAGGAAGGTCCGACGATTGATGGCGAAACGGTCATTCTCGTGCATGTGCATGTAACCTCGGGGATCCCAAGGGTTCGGAGTACCTCACCCTTGGGCTTGCATTATTACTTCCCGCCGACGCAGTAAAGGAACAGATCCGAGCGGATGAATAGGTTGTCGCCGGCAATGGCGGGCGTGGCGTTGAAGATGTTGCCGTCCTTGAGATCATTGGTGACGAGGCGTTCAAACTTGGGGCCAACCGCCAGGACCGCCGTCACTCCTCGGCGTGAAAGGAAATAGAGCTTATCGCCTGCCAGCACGGGCGAGGCCCAGACCTGGTCGATGCGGTCCACACGCTCCTCATAGATCATCTCGCCGGTCAACGCATCGGCACAGCACGCGGTTTCTTTGTCGTTGAGCCAATGAACTCGGCCCTGATGAAAAACGGGGGACGAAACGTTTCCGCCTTTCTTGCTCGTCCAAAGTCGATGCGACTTTGTGACATCGCCGCGTCCGCCGGCGCGCAGTGCAACGGCCGTGGTGCCGGATCGCCCGCCGAACGACCAGAGGGTTCCGTCGTGTGCGACGACGCTGGGCACGATGTACCAGTTAATGTCGTTTTGGCACGACCAAAGCTGCTCGCCGGTGGTCGGGTCCAGCCCGACGACCTTCGCGGGCATGCCGACGACAAGCTCGGTCTTTCCCCATTTGAGGAGAACCAGCGTCGGCGTATTGAACGCTTCGCGGAAGCCTTTCGCTCGCCATTTCTCCGTGCCCGTTTTCTTGTCAAGGGCGATGATACAATCGCTCTCGATGCTGGCGTTGACGATGACGAGATCGCCGAAAAGGATAGGCGACGCCCCGGAGCCGAAGCCGTTGATGCGCGAGCCGACATCCGTGCTCCAGAGCTGTTTGCCAACGTGATCAAATGCAATCATGCCCGACTTGCCGAAGTATGCGTAAACGCGCTCGGCATCGACGCAAGGCGTGCTGGAGGCATAGCCGTGACCGTCGCGCACGGAAGCTTGCTCAGGAAGTTTGGGAGCAACCTCGGTATCCCAGATCAATTTGCCGGTGGATCGGCTCAGGCATACGAGGTGCAGCTTGAGTTGGTTCATGTCGCCGCGCGGTTTGCCGGGCACGTTGTAGCCGCTATAGCAAGCAACAAAAACCTTGTCGCCGAGGATGACGGGGCTTGAACTGCCCGCGCCGGGCAGAGCGGTCTTCCAGGCGAGATTCTCGGTTTGACTCCAGCGTATCGGTAGCTTGGCGTTCGCACTCACACCTTGGCCACCCAATCCGCGAAACTGGGGCCAATCGACGGATTTGTCTTGAGCCGATAACGACATGCTTCCCGCAAGGAGGGTACAGATCGAAAGGAACAAGATCGGATTGCGTGGAGTGATTCGCATTGTACGCTCGTCTGGAAAGGTGATGGCTGTGGCAGTCAAGTGACTGCAAACACAACGAGCCGTGTCAGGACACGGCTCTGTTTGTTTTATTAGGGTCGGCACGATCCGATTAGGCGTCATCCAGTTTGGGACGGATACCCGGGATATTCGGCACGAGATTCCGATTTGCCGAAGGTAACAGTTGCTCGATAATCACGCGATAGTTGGCGGGCGCGTCGGCGATGCTGGTGAACTTTTTGGTGTCCTTGCCGTCCTGCACGGTGATGTCGGTCACTTTGGCGGCGCCGTTTTCGATGACGCCGCCGACGTTGATGCGAAGGTCGTCCTTCGAGAATTCGCCCGTGAAGTCGGCGCCACGTTGCTTGCGAATGATCCGCGTGCCGTTGACGTTGATGTCGGAGCTGGAGTTTTGCAACGGGATGCCAGCCATCGGCAGCTTGGGTTGGTTGGGGTTCGGACGTGGCGTGATCTGGAAGCCGCGGAGCATGAAACCGTTGCGAATTTGGATGCCGCCGGCGCGACCACCGCCGCCGATCGGGTTATTCTGCACGAGAGCCGGCATTTGCGTGCCTTTGAGCGTTTCCTCTTTGCCGTCGCGCAGGACGACGATGTCGAACTTTTCCGCGTTAAGGTCTTTGACGAGTTTCTCAAGCCCCGCGCCATCGTTGGGAACCGGTTTGCCGTTGATCTTGACGAGAATGTCCTTTGCCTTGACACCCGCTTTCTCAGCGTCGGAATTGGGATCGACAGCGACGATGGCCAAGCCTTCCATGTCCGGCAAGCCAAGGTCTTCACGATCCTTCGGCGTGACGCTGCCGAGCTTCATGCCGCCCCATTTTAGTCCGCCGCCAGCGGTGTTGAAGTGCACGCGGCCGTTTGGCTGCGCAAGGTTCGGATTGATCCCCTCGATCTGCTTGAGCAGTTCTTCCAACTGCTTGCGTTGTGCTTCCTGAAGCTTATTCAGGTCTTGGGGGAGGAGCCCACCAATACCGGGCAGATTTCCGCCTGGAATTTGCTTCTGCAATTCTTGCAGCTGCTTCAGTTGCAATTGCTGGAGCTTCAGAAGGTCCAACGGCAGGCCGCCGGCTTTTGGCGTGAGAGGCAAGCCCGGTACGATGATCTGGGCCGAGGCTTGGCCAGCGGAGAATGCGAGCGCCAATGCAGCCATCACAATTTGGGTTTTCCTTCCGATCATGACCCTACTCCCTCTTACCAAATATCCAACTTCAAAAAACGCATCCGGTTTTCGGCAATAGAACGAACGATTATTATTCTACTTTCTAACCGATAACGATCGTGAATGGAAGTGAAAAATGAAAATCCTCGCTCACTATTTTCCCGAATCAGAGAAGTTGATAATACTTCGTACGGCTGAGGTTGGCATTTTTTCGGACGAATCGAACCTTTTCCGAGCCGCGACCGTCAGGGAGCGGCCGACAGGATGCCGTGCGCTCGCTGTCGGCCGCTCCCTGACGGTCGCGGCTCGGAAATATTCTTGACGCTTCGGAATAG
>SIAQ01000029.1 GCA_009697105.1 Gemmataceae bacterium
GGCTGGCTGGCGACGTGTTTGTCGCTACTTGGCGCCCTAATGCGCGTCTACCGCCCCTGGTGCCGCGACCCGAACGCTAACGCCGCCTAACCTCGAACACGCCGAAAATCAACGCGATTCTGAATCGCAACTTTTGAGGGGCGCGTCATGATTGTCTCCGACCAGCACGCGCGAGCGCTAAACGTAAACGATTAGAGGATAAACTTCGACAGATCCTCTTTCTCCAAAATCTCGTTCAAGCGATCGCGCACGTATTTGCCGTCGATTGTAACGTTTTTGTCCACGAGGTCCGGCCCTTCGTAGCTGATCTCTTCCACCACGCGCTCGAGGATCGTGTGCAGTCGTCGGGCACCGATGTTCTGCGTCGTGCGGTTGACCTCGAACGCGATGTCCGCCAACGCTTCGATACCGTCCGGCGTGTACGTCAACTTCACGCCTTCCGTGGCGAGGAGCTCGGCGTATTGCTTCGTCAGTGCGTGCTTTGGCTCCGTCAGAATGCGCAGAAAATCTTCCTTCTTCAAATCGGTCAGCTCGACGCGGATCGGGAATCGTCCCTGCAACTCCGGCATCAAATCCGACGGCTTCGACAAATGAAACGCACCCGCGGCGATGAAAAGAATGTGGTCCGTTTTCACCGGCCCGTGCCTCGTGTTGACTGTCGTGCCCTCGACGACAGGCAACAAATCGCGCTGCACGCCCTGGCGTGAAACATCCGGCCCATGCGACGACGACGGCCCGCACACCTTGTCAAGCTCGTCGATGAAAATGATCCCCTGATTCTCCACCAGAGCGACCGCCTTCTCCGCGAGGGTCTGCCTATCGATCAGCGCTTCGATTTCTTGCTCCATGAGAATCTTGCGTGCGTCTTTGATGGTCACCTGACGATTCTGATTGTTCTTCGGCATGATCTTTTCAAACATGTTCTGGAAATCGACATCCATGTTCTCCATGCCGAGATTGGAAAATATCTGCACGGGGACGGCTTTTTGCTCGACGTTCAACTCGACCTTGGAATCCTCGAGTTCGCCGTTTAACAGGCGAACTTTCATTTTGTCGCGCGTGCGTTTTTGGCGATCGTTCTCCTCGGTGTTGTCGGGATCCCACGAGTTGGAGCCTGGCAGAAGCAGATCGAGCAAGCGTTCATTGGTGCGCTCGGCGGCGTCAGTCTCGACCAGCCGACGTTGCTCCGCTTTGACGATGCCGATGCCCGCGTCGGTGATGTCGCGGATCATGCTCTCGACGTCGCGACCGACGTAGCCGACTTCGGTGTACTTGGTCGCTTCGATTTTGAGGAATGGCGCGCCGATCAGCTGCGCGAGCCGGCGGGCGATTTCCGTTTTTCCGACTCCGGTCGGGCCGATCATGATAATGTTCTTCGGCGTGACATCCTTGCGCAACTCCACCGGCAACTGTTGACGACGCCACCGATTGCGAATGGCGATCGCAACAGCACGCTTGGCGGCGTTCTGGCCGACGATGTACTTATCCAACTCCGCGACGATTTCACGAGGGGTCATATTCACTCCAAGCCCCAGGATGAGCGCAGCGATTCCTGGGGGTTCGGGCGGTGCTACCCCCAGGAATCGCTGCGCTCATCCTGGGGCTTGCCTGTTTTATTCAATCACTTCAACTTCGATATTCCGATTGGTATAGATGCACAGATCGCCCGCAATATCCAGCGACGTCTTGACGATCTCGCTGGCCTTCAGCGTCGAATGCATCGTCAGGGCCTTCGCGGCGGCCAAGGCATACGCACCGCCCGAACCAATGGCGGCGATGCCGTCGGTCGGTTGAATGACGTCGCCTGTGCCCGACACGAGCAGCATATGCTCGCGATCGACGGCGATCATCATCGCTTCGAGTCGGCGCAGGGCGCGATCGAGCCGCCAATCTTTTGCAAGTTCCGTGGCGGCACGAGGCACGCTGCCCTGGAAATCTTTAAGTTTCGCCTCAAAGCGCTCCATCAAGGCAAACGCATCCGCCGAGGAACCGGCGAATCCGACGAGCACCTTGCCGCCGTGCAGGCGACGGATTTTGTGGGCATCGCTCTTCATCACGATCTGCCCGAGCGTGACCTGACCATCGCCGCCAATGGCCGTGACACCCTGATGCCTGACGGCGAGGATAGTAGTAGAGCGCATACGTTGCATGAAGTGCTACCTGTTCTTTTGTGCACATGCCGCTTGCGGCTTAGCGCTCGCAAGCACCAATCCGCATGAAAATTCAACGCAGGAACAACCGTCCAATTGCGTTCCGGGACGCTTCCATTGTATAGGACAATTTCGGCAATTGGACTCGTTTGCCCTTTTCAATTGTGGTTTTCGCGCGAATAATAGAGTATCATGAACGAATAATAGGACGAGTGATTGAGAAACCCGTTCACCCGGAGATATCCCATGTTCCATGCAGCATACAAAGTCGGACTGGCCGCGTTGCTTGTAGGAGCGTTTCTCGTTACGAGCGATGCCCAAGCCCAGGACAAGCACCGGCAGGTGCAGGACGATGCAGGCCTATTCAGTAAGGAAGCCAAGGACCAGGCGAACAAGGTCATTGCCGATATATTTGCCAAGCACAACAAAGAATTGGTTATCGAAACGGTGAAGACATCGCCCGTAGCGCCAGAAGTAAACAAAGAAGAACGCGATAAATGGGCCATGGAGCGATTCAATAAACGCGGGGTTGACGGGGTATACGTCGTGTTCTGCAAGGAACCTTCGTTTTACCGAATTCGCGTTGGCAACGAGACGCGGAAAACCTATTTCACGAAACAGGAAATTTCTGAGCTCGAGACGATTATCAACGAACATCTCAAGAAGGACCATGATCTCACCTTGACGAAGATGGTCGGTTACGTGGGAGACACGATTACTACGAACGCGCCCGCAAAGGTTGCGAAGCAGCCCAAAGCAGTGGGGAACCCCGTACAACAAAAAGCGCCTGGCGCACCGGTGCATAATCCCGTGCGAGCGAAAAACGTGGAGGAGAAAGGTATGCCATCCTGGGTAGGTTGGGTCTGTCTGATCGTCGGCGTTCTGGTCGTCGTTTGGGTGATCTTCGCGATCATCCGCTCCATGACGGGCATGATGGGCGGCGGCGGTTATGCCGGCGGTGGCGGCGGCGGCGGCATGATGGGCGGTGGCGGTGGTGGCTTCCTCACCGGCATGCTCGGCGGTATGTTCGGCGCCATGGCCGGCATGTGGATGTACAACAACTTCTTCGGCGGACATGCCAACTATTCCACCGGCGACTGGGGCGGCGGCCATAACCAGGGCGATAAGCAAGGCGATTTCGGCGATAAAGAAGGTGGCGAAAAAGGCGACTACAAAGGCGACACCGATAACGACGCCGGCGGTGGTGGTGACGACGACGCGGGTGGCGGCGGCGGTGGTGGTGATTGGGGTGACGCTGGCGGCGGTGGAGCCGGTGATGCCGGCGGTGGAGGTGGTGACGCCGGCGGTGGTGGCGGCAGCGGGTGCGGCGGCGCCGGCTGTGGCGGTGGTGGTGGCGACTGACGAAACTTCCTCAAGCCCAGGGGTGAGGTGCTCCGAACCCCTCGGATGAACGTATCCTGGAATTGATCCCAGGGGTTCGGGGTGCCTCACCCCTGGGCTTTTGATTTACTCCCATGACTCCCGCGTGCCCGCTTTGCGATAAACTGATTCGGTTAAGCGAACTGCCAAGCGAGGACATCGTTTGGCAGTTCCCGCATTCCGTCGCCTTTCTTGGCCCCTGGCAGTTTTTCACCGGTTACTGCGTTCTCGTTTCCCGCAGCCACCATTGCGAAATCCACCGCATCCCGAAGCCCGACCGCGATGCGTTTCTCGACGAGATGCTCCTTCTCTCGCAAGCCATCGAAATCGCCTTTCAGCCACGCAAGCTTAACTGCGAATCGCTCGGCAACCAGGTGCCTCATGTCCATTGGCATCTCTTCCCACGTCGGGACGATGACCCCGATACGCTCAAACCCACATGGATCGCTCTGGATCGTGCCGAGCGCGACGACGCCGAGCGCCGCCGACTGCAAACCGCTCCGTTTTCTCGCGCGGACATCGCTGGCCGCATTCGCATGACTCTTCACCAATTGCAGGCGCCAACCGCATGAAATCGTTTCGCATCGGCACTCGCGGCAGTCCGCTTGCGCTCTGGCAGGCCCACCACGTCACGGCTCTATTGCACGCCGTCGAACCGCGCCTCGCCATCGAACTCGTCGAAATCGAGACCGTCGGCGACCAGGTGCTCAATGTCCCACTCACGCAGCTCGGCGGCGATGGCGCGTTCACGAAAGCGATCCAGCATGCCCTTCTGGAAAATCGAGTCGATCTCGCCGTGCACAGCCTGAAGGATCTGCCGACATTCAAAGTTGAAGGTTTGACGCTCGCCGCCGTGCCATCGCGTGGCCCAACCGGCGATGCCCTGGTTTCCAAGAAACACCGCGCCTTCGCCGACCTGCCGATCGGAGCGGTCGTCGCCACGAGCAGCCTGCGTCGCAAAGCCCAGTTGCTGCATCAACGGCCCGATCTGAAGTTGATCGATATGCGAGGCAATGTTGGCACCCGCTTGCAAAAACTCGTCGGGCAAGATTTAGACGCGACCATCCTCGCGCAGGCGGGCCTGATTCGGCTCGGCCTGGAACGTGAGATCACGGAGGTGCTCGATGCGGCCTGGATGTTTCCCGCCGTCGGCCAAGGCGCTCTGGGCCTGGAGTGCCGAGTGAGCGATGCCGAGACCCTGGCGATCGTGACGCGGCTCAACGATGCGCCGGTGCGTGCGGCAGTGCTCGCCGAACGGGCGATGTTGCGCGGCCTGGGCGGTGGCTGCCAGGTGCCGATCGGCGCACGCACGGCCTTCGTCGATGGCATGTTGAAACTGCAAGGTGTGGTCCTGTCGCCCGATGGCAAACAGCGCATCGCCGCTGAGGGCGCTATGCCACCCGATCAGGCGGAAACGCTCGGCGAGCATGTCGCATCCCGACTACGCGAACAGGGCGCGGAGGCACTGCTTGCTTAGCCGCGCGGTGGATTACCGTTTCGGATGAAACCGTTGATTGAAGTGCGTGCTGTCGTAGGGGTCCAACGGCATCGACGATGACCTCAGGCCGTCGCCTTGTTTCGGCATTGATGGCCTTATGTTGAAATCATCGCGCCGTGGGAACCCGGCGTTGGTCGTGCCGCCAATCGCCGTGGCCGTGGCTTGCGTGGCGAAGCCCGTGGCGTTCGGGCCGATCGGCGTCTTGCTGGCGACGACGGGTCTCGTGGCGTCGCGCTGCTCCTTCAGATGCGGGTTGCGGGCGATCATCTGCTCGATCCATTGTTGAATCGCCTGGAACGGCTTGGCGTCGCGGTTCTTGATCGGCGCGTGCGGTGCGTCGCCGTGGGCAGTGATCGCTTTGAGCAACAGCGGACTGACGGCAGGGCGGTCGAAATCGATGTACGACATGATGGCGGCGAGGTTGTGCTGCGCCGCCGCCTGTTGCCGCGTCGTCGATGCGCGATCCAGATGCAGCTTGCCGCCGTGACCTGAAGCATGGCAAGTTACGCAGGCGTTGAACAGGATCGGCTGCACGCGCGATTGAAACCCGATCAGCGTGTCGGTCGTCACATCGACGAACGGCGGCGCCTTGATGGGCTCCTGTTTGGCCGCTAATTTGGCTGGATTTGGTCTGTTCGGCTCGTTCAATTCGCGTTCCAGATACGTAATGATTTGTTTGGCGTCGCTATTGCTCGGATCAAGATTGAGCGCAATGCGAGCTTCGAGCAGCGACTTTTCGTGCAGATTGTGCAGTTGGCACCAACGCGCCAATCGGACGCGGTCGACTGCGCTGTCCTGCTTGATGAATTTCTGGGCATAAGTGTAGGCGTCTTCCCAATCCGCACAAAGTTGCGTGATCTTGTCCGCAGCGATCCAGACTTCGCTTTTTCCCTTGCGCAAACAATACTGGCCGCCGACTTTCTCGATATTGCCTTCCATGACGTTGCCATTCTTGAGGATCAACACCTGCCCCTTGGTGCGTTCCTTCTCCGTATCCTGGGCGTGGAGGAGAGGCCCGAACCCGATGGCAATGGCGACGGTCAACGCGAGACGGATAAATGTTGTCATAGTGGGCGAAGGAGATAACACGCGAAGCGCGATGCGTCAAGGGGAGTTCCGCTTGCGGCTTAGCGCTCGCAAGCCGCCTTGCGAGCGCTAAGCCGCAAGCGGAAAGGCTAATCGCGTTCCATGTAATGCGAATGATGCGTCGCTGACGCCAACTCGCGAAACGATGCGTAGGAGCGATACGCCATCACCGCGAATGCGAACAGCGATAACTCGGGAAGCAGGAATGGATAAACGAAATAAGTCGGCAACACGCGATAGTTGATCAATACGACGACCAAATAAAATGACGCCGCTCCGATGGCCCAAAACATCGACCAGATAAACGCAATCATCAGTCCGGTGCGTGGAAAGATCAGGCAGCAGAATTCCTTGAAGATCATGCCGCCGTCGAGCGGAATGATTGGCAAGAGATTGAGGATGTTTGAGAATAGCGTGAAGATCAGCAGGATCGCGAGTATCAGGGGATACATCCGCGACGCGCCCATGCGCATCAGCGGATCAATCTGATCAATGATGCACCACTCCAGTTTCCATTTCGGCCGATTGAATTCGTCGGCAAGCCTGTTCCATCCGGTTGTATACGGATCGAAGAATACCAAGAATACGACAAGTCCAAATCCGGCGGCGGGCCCGGCGGCGTAGAATAGGATCCGCTGCCAAACGCGCAGTTGTTCGTACTCGCCTGTCGTCTGTCCGCCGAAACCCGCCAGCGTGACGTTGCCCGGCTGGCCGAAAATGCGTCCCGTGATCACGTGACCCATCTCATGGATCAAGACCGAAACGAATGTGCAGATCAACCAAACCAGGATGTAATTCAGCAGATCGGCACGGATCTGCAGAAAACCAGTGACATAACCATAAATCAGCCACGCAAAGATTGCGTTGACGATCCAGAACGACGGCTGAATACGAAACTGCATGCCAAAAATGCGCCAGCGGATGTCGAACATGCCGCCCTGAGGCGCGGCAGTGGAGGCGGGATTCATTTGCGGAGGCTCCGAAATTCGATCCCAGGGGTTCGGAGTACCTCACCCCTGGGCTTGGCATTGTCAATCTGCAATCATCAATCCGCAATCATCAATTCGTTCGCAGCCATTTCTCGAACCAGTCCAGCGCCGCGGCTCGTTGCGTCGGCGTAACGGTATGGCCGACTTCCTCGACCATGACGCGCAGGCGGTCCGTCGCGTTCGCTTCCTTGTAAGCACGCTCGACGGAAGCGATGGCAATCTTGGCCCCGCCGTAGGGGCAGTTGCCGTCCTTGGTTCCGCTGAGGATCAGGAGCGGCCGCGAGGCGAAGAGTCGCAGCATGCTCGGGCAGTCGTAGTCGTCGAGAATGCCGGGGATGATCTTGTTCCACAGCGATCGACAAACCTTCTGGTTGATCACGGATTCGCCGATGTCTTTCGCCGCTTCGGTATGCGCAAGCTTGATCGTATTCGCGCGGCCTTGCCATTGGTCGTTCTCCAAACTCCAGCGGAAACTCTGCACGCCGATGGCGGGGACTGACACTTTAACGCGTTCATCGACCGAGGCGGCCAGGTAGGTTTGAATGCCGCCCATGCTGAAGCCGATCATGCCGATGTTCTTGGCATCGATGTCGGGCCGCGTTTCGAGATAGTCCACAAGGCGCCAAAGATCCCAGACGGTGTCATAGTAAAAGGGATGCTCCATCGGCTCGCCGGGCTTGGTCTTCCAGGCTTTAAGGATCGCCTGATTGTACGCAGCCGCGCCTTTGGCCCCGCCGGATCGCTGACCGTGATAGCGGGCGTCAATGGCGACAGCGATGATGTTGCGTTTAACGAGTTCGTTCATGAACCCCATCTGCCCCTCGGCACTGCCGCCGGTGCCGTGCAGGACGATGACGGCGGGTAGTTTGCCCTTCGCCTTTGCGGGGGCTTTGACGATCGTCGGCACGCGCTCGATGGACCCGTCGGCCTTCTTCTCGGACGCGAAGGTGAGATGCTCGATGGTCGTGCCATCGGGCGCCGATTTGCTGGATGAGACTTTGACATCGAGCGCAACCTTCGGTCGATCGAGCAGCTTTTTGAACGATGCACGCACGTCAGCCGGGGCGGCGTATTTCGGCGATTCCTGGGCGTGGGCGTGGATGCTGAGGACGAGAATTGAGAACAATGGAAAAAAGAGCCGCATCGGAAAAATCTCCAGGCAGACGTTTTCCGCTTGCGGCTTAGCGCTCAGAGTGTTCCACGCGAACGCTAAGCCGCAAGCGGCAGGTCTGGTCAATCGTTGTGAATTTTGCGAAGCCGTGGCGACAGGCGCAGCATCCATTGCACGCGTTCGAATTCGTTGAGCCAATCTTGGGAGACCTGGGCGAGCAGCGGATCGGCACCGACGGTGATGCCGGTGGGGCAGCTGGCGCCGGCCTGTTCCCGCATCATTGCGCGGAATTTGCTGAGCGTGCGTTCGCCGTAGCGTGCGACTTCGGTCCCGTCTTCGCTGAGGAAGACGACGACGGGCACGCGATTGCCGCCGTTGATTTGCAACAAGGCCTGCACGTCGGCATGTTCGTCACGGTCGAGAAAGTGCATCTGAATGCATGGCGCGACGCTGGCGAATTGTTCGAAGATCGGGCATTGATTGGCGCAATCGCCGCACCACGCGCCGGCCAGGCAGAGCGCGGGCATTTTGCGTTTGAACTGCTTGAGCAACGCCGTCTGTGCGTCGGTCAGCGCTACCTGCGCGAGCACCTGTTGCCAGCGTGACCGATGTGCCTCGGTGCCGTACTTTTGGAGAAAGTCGTTGTAGGGCAGACCGAGTTTGTATTTGTCGAAGAGGTTCATGGGTATCTCCTTGGGAATCATTTTATTGGACGCGACGCTTTTGTTTAGCCGCTCGCCTTGGGCGAGCGCGGAATTTTGTGTGTCGTCATCGTCCGCCAATCGCCAGGTTCACACTCGCCAAAGGCGAGCGGCTAAACAAGCTCGACAAGCATCGCCACGGCGTTGCCACCGCCGAGACACAGCGATGCCAGACCACGGCGGAGGCCGCGTTGTTGCAGAGCGTGAACGAGCGTCACCAGCACGCGCGTGCCGGACGCGCCGATCGGATGGCCGAGCGCGATGGCGCCGCCGTTGACGTTGAGTTTCGCTTCGTCGATGGCGAGGTCTTTGTTGCAGGCGAGCATCTGCGCGGCGAAGGCTTCGTTTAACTCGAAGAGGTCGATGTCGGCGATCGCGAGCTTGGCTTTGTCGAGCACCTTGCGAACGGCTCCGACTGGTGCGAGGAAGATGTCCTTCGGCGCGATGCCGCTCGTGGCGTAGGCGACGATGCGTGCCAATGGCTTGACGCCAAGTTTGTCGAGGCCGTGTGCCGACACCACCGCAACGGATGCGGCGCCATCGGAGAGCGTGGAGGCATTGCCTGCGGTGACTGTGCCGTCGGGTCGAAACGCCGGCCTCAGTTTCGCCAGCGTATCGGTTGTCGTATCGGCACGGAAGCCTTCGTCCTGCGCGACCGTCTTCGCCTTCGCTCCAGTGCCAATCGTGATCGGCAGCACTTCGGCATTGAACGCGCCGGACTGCCAGGCCTTTGCCGCACGCTGTTGGCTGGCGGCGGCGAAGCGATCTTGCTCGCCGCGCGGGATGCCGCATTTGGTCGCAATGTGTTCCGCCGCCTCGCCCATGTGCCAATTTTCGATCGCGCACCAAAGACCGTCGTGGATCATCGCATCGACGGCTTTTTGGTCGCCGATTTTCCACCCGCCGCGTGTGCCGAGCAAGAGGTGTGGTGCCCGGCTCATCGATTCCATGCCGCCGGCGAGAATGACATCGGCATCGCCCGCGCGGATCGCCTGAGCCGCCAGCATCACCGCTTTCAAGCCGGAACCGCAGACCTTGTTGATGGTCAGTGCAGCGATTGTGTCGGGCAGTCCCGCCTTGAGCGCGGCTTGGCGTGCGGGATTTTGGCCCAGGCCGGCTTGCAACACCGCACCCATGATGACTTCATCAACTACCGATGGCGCGATGCCGGCTCGTTTCATCGTCTCGGCCAACACGCGCCCGCCGAGCTCCGGCGCGGACATGTCAGCGAGGGCGCCAAGATACTTGCCGATCGGCGTGCGAACCGCGGAGGCGACATATGCTTCCGACATGGTGCGTGCTCCTTATTTCCGCTTGCGGCTTAGCGATCGCCCTCACGGCGCCGCGGCCAAAAGAACACAATCGCACAGCACGCGATCGCCGGCAGGAGACCCGCGATAATCACAGGTCCCTGGTAGGATCCCGTCGTGTCGATGATACGGCCCACGAAGATCTGCATCGTCCCTGAGCCGATCCAGGCGATCATGCCGAGCATGCCGGATATCTTGCCTTGATGCTTGGGCGACAATTCCTGCGAGAACGAATAGTAGTTGGGAAACAAACCCAGCGTACCGGCGGCAACGAAGAGGAGCAGCGCGAGGATGGTCATCGAGCCGACGGAAAAAAATCCATTCTCCGACACATTCGCCGACGGCAAGCACGCCACGATCACCGCAAGCAACGTCATACCTGCGCAGGCCGAAAACGTCAACACGCGGGCAGTGTGAACGCCCCAGCCTCGCCTCGTCATGTCGGTCACCCAGAACCCGACGCCAAGACAACCGATGTCGGTGGCAACATAGTACGCCGACGTAAACCACGCCATGCCTTGATCGTCGTAGCCGTGTTTCTCTTGCAAGAACAACGGGAGCCAAACGCGAAAATATTGCCAGGTCAGATTGATGCAGATTACGGTGGCGATCAGCACGCCAAGCATCCGAAGAAAGTCACCGCTCCAGATTACCGGTGACCCATCAACGGAGGTCTCGCTTCCCGCTACGTCGGCTGTCCGCTGCAGATCGGTACGGCCAATCAACAGGAACCACGGCACGACCCAAAGGATCCCGATACAGCCAATGACGGCGAACGGTGGACGCCAACCTCCAGGTTCGGCCGACGTCGTGTAGAGCACAATGATCGGCGTGAGAATCGAACCGAGGGCGGCTCCGCTTTGCAGCAAGCTATTGCCTAGCGACCGGTCGGCTCGCGAAAGCATCACCTGCGTCGTGACCAGAGCACAAGGCCAATGGCCCGATTCAAAGAAACCAAGCGAGATTCGGCAGAGCATGAAGCCGAGGTAGGTTTGATCCGCGAGCGACGCTTCGGGCCTAAACCAGGCGCCGATCGAATCGGAATAGGCGGTCGCCAATCCGGCGAGCGACCAAAGGACCAGAACGCCGGGATACAACCAGCGCGGGCCGATGCGATCCACGAGAAAGCCGAAGAAGAAAGCGCCGCCTGCGAAGGCGTAGCTCAGGCCGGCGTCAAGCCCGCCGTACTGTTCGTTGCTGAAACCATATTCGTCCTTGATGCGCTTCGCCAGCACCGATAGCGTGAGGCGATCCATGTACAGCAACATGGTGGCGCACAGCAACAATCCGCAAACGCTGTAGCGCCATGTCGTGGATCGTTCATTTTGCATGAAGGTCTCGATTGCTCCGCGTCACCGGCTCACGCTGACGCGCTGGTTGACTTCGACGTTCTTGCGTGTGACGACGCCCTTGCCGTGCGGCAATGTCACTTCGACATCGACGCGTTTTTCGTTACCGAGGCCGAAATGGGCGATCGCTTCTTGGCCGGAGCAATACCCGTAGCCGATGGCGATCTCGCGATAGCCGAGGAGGGCGGAAGCGTCGCCGAGTTTGCCTGCCGGGAAGACGCGAATCTTGCTGCCGACGCCCATGCGGTTGACACCGTCCGAGCCGACGACGTTGACCATGAGCCAATTGCCCGCGGGCGTCTCGTTGCGCAGCAGCAGTGATCGGCTTTCGATCCACCAGTTGGGCAGGAAGATGTCGATTCGGCCATCGCGGTCGAAATCGGCGGTCGGGCCGGGGGCCATGTAGATGATCTGCTTGTCCTTGACGATCTTGTCGAAGAACGGGCCGGTTCCTTTGACGGCGAGATTCTCCTTGGTCGGGAATTCGTTGATGCCCCAGGCGTCGGCCCGAAACTGCGGGATGCCGTTTTTGTTGCCGAGGTTCTTGAAAATGATCGGGTGCGGCTGTCCATCCTTGAACTTGACGATGCTGACGAGGATGTCGGGCTTGCCATCGTTGTCGAAATCGTGGACCTCGACATGCGGCGCTTTCATCGTCAGCGCGATGAGGCCGGCGGCTTCGGTCACGTCTTCAAATTTGGGGACGCCGGCTTTGACGCCCTTGTTGAGATAGAGGCGAATCGGCACAGGCGTCTTCCAGGGTGTTTTCGTGTGATGCCCGATGATGATGTCGGGCAGCCCGTCGTTGTTGACATCGCCGATGCAGACGCCGGCGGGCGTGTCTTCCTTGCCTAGGCCTTTCCATTGCAGCACCTCACGGCTCCCCGGCGCTTCGGCGAACTTGCCTTTGCCGTCGTTGAGGTAAAGCCGATGGCTGCCATCGCCATCGGTCAGGATAAAATCAGGCCAACCATCGCCATTGAGATCGGCGACGGCCGTGCCCAGCCCGGAGAACAACGGCGGCAGACCGGTTTCCTTCGAGACGTTGGCGAACTGGTGTTTGCCGAGGTTACGAAAGAGAACCGGGCCATGCTTGACGGCGCCGTAATAGCGTTCGCATGTGAGTAGATCGAGTAGACCATCGCCATCGACGTCGAGCGCGGAGAGCCCCCGGCCGGCGTAGAGGGGGAGGATGGCGCCGCTGTCTTTCGACACATCGGTGAATTTACCGTCGCCGTCGTTGCGGAAGAGGGAGCTGGGGATTTTGCGAACGGGGTTTTTGTTCTCCATAGCGCAGTTGGAGGAATAAAGATCGAGCTTGCCGTTGTTGGTCAGATCGACGAATAGCGCGCCGCTGCCCATTCCCGATGTTCGCACATGTTCTTGCGGCTCGAGCGTGAACTTGCCCTTGGTGTTGCGAAAGAGCATGGCGGCTTTCGAGCCGGCGTCGTGAAAAGCGTTCACGAAGAGGGCGGGATAGCCGGAGCCGTCGATGTCGCCCCACGCCGCCCCATGGCCACGAATCCCGCCGATATGCGGGAACAACCCCGCCTCGTCGCCGACATCGCGGAAGATGAAGGGTTGCTTGGGTTGGGCGGCAGCGGAACAGGTAAGGAATAGGATTGAGATCGTCGAAAGGAGGTATCGCATGGAATTATCCAAGTAGGAGTGAAACTCGGTTCAAGCCCCAGGATGAGCGCAGCGATTCCTGGGGGTTCGGCGTATTCTCACCCCCAGGAATCGCTGCGCTCATCCTAGGGCTTGAGTGGTTTGCCTATTTGTTCCCGCCAATGCAATACAAATGGCGAAACGTGCGGATGAAGATGTCGCCGTTGGACACTGCCAACGATGAATTCGTCTGTTCGCCTTTGCCAAGGTGGTTGATTCCGACGACGTTGTACTTCGGGCTGGCGTCGAGAATGAGCGTTTCGCCGGTACGCATCAGGATGTACAGTCGTCCCTCAGCGTGGATCATTGAGCCCCAGGTGTTCCCGGCGCTGGGGCGTTTTTCTACTTTCCAGATTTCCTCGCCGGTCTTGGCGATATAGCAGCGCGGTGTGCCGTTCTCGTCAACCATGTAGACGTGATCACCGATGAGCATGCCTGAGCCGACGCGTTGGGTGTTCTTGGGATGGCGCCAAAGTTGGTCCTTGGTGATGTCGTCCGAACCGCCGAGCTTGACGCCGATGGCCGCCCCGCCGTACCCCGACATACCAACCGCGATGCCGTTGGCGTAAAGTGGCGCGGCATAGCAGTAGCTGGTCATGCCTTTGCAATGCCAGAATTCGTCGCCGGTCTTGGGGTCGAAGCTCTTGAGGGTTTCGCCCATGGCGAGGAGCATCTGGTCCTTGCCGTCAATTTTGAAGATTACAGGAGTGTTCCATGAGCCGGCTTTCTGTTCTTTTTCCCAAACAGTTTTTCCGGTCTTCTTGTCAACGGCGAGCAGGATGTTTTTCCCCTTGCCGTCGTTCGGGCCACACCATTGGATGGCGAGATCGCCGTAGAGCAGGGGCGAGGCGGCGTTGCCGAAGGAGTGTTCCCACGTGCCGAGATCGGTGCGTTTCCAAAGTTCCTTGCCGGTTACATCATAGCAGTAAACGCCTGCGGACCCGAAGCTGACGACGATGCGTTCGCCATCGGTCGTGGGTGAGGCGTTGGCGTACCAGAGAGGCGTCCAGTTGCGTTCTTTATCGGGATAGGCGACGTCGTTCTGCCACAGTTTTTTGCCGTCGGCGCGATCGAAACACATGATGCTGCGGACGTGCCCGCCTTTGTTCGCTTGGGTCAGGAAGATGCGCTCACCCCAAACGACGGGCGTGGAATTGCCCTGATCGGCAAGCGTGATCTTCCACTTGACGTTTTCCTTTTCGCTCCACTTGACGGGCACGTTCTTTTCTTCGCAGAAGCCCTGCCCGGAGGGGCCACGCCAGGCGGGCCAATTGTCGGCAACCGCAAGCGGCGCGACGAACAATGCCAATACACAAACCGATACTATTTGCCGAACCATGTGAAACTCCGGTATGTGGCTCTGCGCCACCGATGTGGAAATGGGCAGGCAAGCCCAGGGGTGAGGTACTCCGAACCTCTGGGATTTTACGGAATCATCCCAGGGGTTCGGAGTACCTCACCCCTGGGCTTGCCTCAACATCCACAACTTTGGCGGCTAAACAGGGACTAAAAATCGATATCCTGGGCAACGATCTGTTCGTCGACGCGCGATGATGCCGCCAGCGAACGATTGAGCATGTCCTGCGAGATCGTGCCTTTGCGCAAGAACTCCTCTTTCATCGAGCGATACTGATTCGCGGTGGCCTGGTCGCCGAAATCCTCGAACTTCTTCACGAGGGCGTCGAGCATCCGCGCGACGATCTCGCGATCGCGCAGCGTGCCGGCGGCGGAGGTCAACATATCGATCTTGCCTTGCAGAAACAGCACCTGGCGCTGCACCTCGGCTCGCGCGAGCACTTTACGCACGTCGCCGGATCGCTCGGCGGCGCGGTTGGCGTCGGCGGTGACTTCGACGATGATATTCGCTTCCAGTCTCTCCTGTGTCTTGTTCAGGCTCGGCACGTCATACGTGACGCTCGCCTTGGCGATACGGAAACGCTGGGCGGTAGGCCGTGCGGGAATGCTGCAGCGAAACAGGAACTCGTAGGCTTTGCCTCGCTCCATCTGTTCGATCTGCAGATTTACGTGCTGACTGGCGTCGGGTTGCAGATCGCCGACGAAAAGAATCTCGGGCTTGCTGCGATAAAGCTCACGCACCTGCAACTCGGGCGACAGCCAAAGCTGAAGCTGCACGTTCGTCGCCTGGATGTTCTTTTGATTGCTCACAGCCTGGCCGAATAACAGCTGCGCCGCGATTTCGTCACGAATGTGGTTGAACGCACCGGCGAGACTTGTCTTGGCGAGATCAGTGAGAAAGGCGACTTTGCATTCGCCCGTGCCGAACGCTACGATCGGCAGCTTATAATCCCAGCCGACCGATTTGGCGGCGGCCAGCGCGGCATCCGGATCGGGGTCTTCGCCATCGGTGAGCAGCACCAGTTTGCGAGTGCGTGGCACATCGTTAATGCCGGCGAGAACGTCGCGCACGGCCTGGAACGCGCCGCCCAGCGCCGTGCCCCCGCCTCCGACCGTGTGAAGTTGCTGGATCGCAGTCCACATGACGTCCATATCGTTCGGACTGTTGGCACGCAGAAGCACATGAGCCGAGTCGTCGAAGCCGATCAGGGTAATCAAATCTTCGCTGCCGAGCCGTTCGACCATTTTCTGAACGACATTCGCCGCCATCTCACGGCGACTGGGCACATCGGAAACGACGCGCTGCGCTGCTTTGCCCTCGGCAGAACCGGCGCCGATCTTCTGAGCGTTCGGATCACGGCGGACGAGCACGTCCATCGATTCGGAGACATCGACCAACAGGATGAGATGCGTCGGAATCGACGCCGACGGCGCCGCCCCGATCACCGCGGCATTTGGCTCGATCGTCAACAGGGCGTAGACATCGCCCGGCGTATTCAGCTCCAAATACGGTCGATCGAGTTTCCATTTTAGTGTGAATGCATCTGCCATCTTTTTGAATCGAATCCGTTATACTTCGCAGGGTAGAAATTGTCTTTTTTTCCGAACCGATCAGAACATTTCCGAGCCGCGACCGTAAGGGAGCGGCCGACAGGATGCCGTGCGGATTATGTCGGCCGCTCCCTTACGGTCGCGGCTCGGAAAAGCGTCAAACTCACCCGTCAAAGGTACACCTTGATAATCACACACGAGATATTGTCGCCGAATCCGTCCGGCTCCAACACGCTAGGCAAACGCTGCATGGCGTCGGCGGCGTTGACGAGCGACAACGCAATATCAGCGGCTTTCGCGGATTGCATGTTGCGCACCATGGCGGCGGCGTTGTGAGGCTCCAGGAAGTAACCCTCCTCGATCAAGCCATCCGAGCACAACATTACCACATCGCCCGGCAGCAGTGGCCAGCGTGATACCTTCGGCTTGCAGTATTCGGCGAGAATCGCGAGTTCGCCTCGTTCATTCACGATGCAGCCGCCGACGCATTCACGCAAGGAACGCGAGACGCTACCGAGTTCGTGAATCTCCTCCGGCGATGCTCCGTTGGCCAGCAGATCGGAGGCGACATCGCCGTCCACTGTCAGCTGCTCGATCGCGTCCTTCGTGATGAGATACGCTCGGCTATCGCCCAAATTCGCGATGCTGAGTTCGTGTCCCTGCAACCAGGCGATTGTGAGCGTCGTGCCCATCAGGTTTTCGCCCGCGCGAAGCTCATCGCCGCTCCCGTGCGCGAGCGCCCATTCGAGCAAGCCCTGGGAGCTTTGTCGGGCGGCATCGCTCACGAGCCTCGCGAACGTTTCATGGGTACAGCCCTCGATAAACGCGTTCTCGACGACGATCGACGTTATCATGCTCGCCAACCCGCCCGATCCGACGTCACATGTGGAGACTCCGTCGGCAACGACCGCCAGCAGGCCGCGCTCGTCCGCTTTGACGAGAATGGCGTCCTCGTTGTTGCGCTGGAGTTCCGTCTTCGATCGGCCCGTGCGGGTATGTCCGTCGGCATCCGAACGCAGCGTTCCCGAAAACGTTCGCCGACGATTCACGCCGACAATCGCCTCGTCGAAGGCCTGAGCGAACGCCAGGGGCGTGGGAAATCGTAGCCCTGGGTTCAATGCCGTGCCACGCTGTATCACCGGAATGATGCCCGTTGGCAGGCGTGGCGTGAAGATACGCAGCGGCGGAATCTCGTACCGAAACGCCTCCAGCCCGTTGCCAGGGAACCCACCGGGAATCAGGCCTGCGAGCCAATAATACGCAAGCATCGCCAGGTGGAACACGTCTGTCGCCGGGCCGATCTCATTCCCCAAAAATTGTACGATCTCCGGAGCGGCGTAATGCGGGTGAATGCGCACACGTTCGGGCATCATTCGCGATGGGAAGAGTTCGAGGTCAAGGTTCGTGATTCGCAGCCAGCGCCAGTCCGCCGAGGTCGAATCATTCACCGAGGGCGACAGCGGGCCTATATCCTCCATCATCGACGGATTGAAGTTCAGCCAGACCAACCCGCGTTCATGGAGCAAGGAAAGGGCATGGGCGACGGAGTGGACGCATGCCGAAAGCCTCTGAAGCTCGGCGAGGTCGTCCTTCGCTTTCGGGAGTTGCCAGGGCAGTGGCGTGGACAGATTGGTATCGAAGATTAACCAGCGGCCCTGACTATCGTCCACCACGCGGCCTTTCGGCAGGCACGCAGCTTGGGTCGCCAGGCGTTCCTCCAGCAATGCGACACGCTCGGCGGGCAACTTGTCAGGCAGCCAATGCACGCGCCAGCTTTGACCTTCGGCGGTAAGCGTCAGAGCCGACTCCGGAAAAGCCAACGCTTGCCGTTGTTCCGTGGACAGCGCGAGACCTGCGGACGTAACCGGGCAAACCGCCGGCGGCGGACTCGGCGCCGCCGACGCCAATTCGGCATTGCAATGATCGCAGAACTCATGATCCTGCGACATCTCGCCACATACGTTGCACTGGATGCTCATCGCGGAGGTTCGCCTCGCAGATTGGGTGTGGGATTAGTGTATGTTGCGAAAGGGGAGAGTTGGAAGAAAAAACGCCGCGCGGTTGTGGAAAAAAACTCAAGCCCAGTGGTGAGGTACTCCGAAACCTTGGGATCCCAGCGGTTCGGAGTACCTCACCAATGGGCTTTCATCAAATTCCACAACTCTGGCGCACTGCTTAATTTTTTAGTGATCCTCTTTCGTGATTCGCATTCTGAATTTGCCGCACGCTTCAACACCGATACCACACTCAACGCCAGCGTGACGCCGGATGGGCCGAACACGTTCGATTTCGAGGTGAAGTCGCGGTGAGATGTTGGACCCGGCCATGGCGATCCTGCAAGCGACCTCTGCGCGACTTGTCAATTCAACCAGTTCTCGACGCGCAGGCCAGGAACCTGCTGGAAATCCTGCAAATTGGCGGTGAGTACCAACGCATTGTGAGCCTGGGCAATCGATGCGATCTTGAGGTCTATGGTACCGATGCGCACGCCATCCGCGCGAAGCTGCTCAAACTGGTCGGCAGCCCGGTCGTCGAACGGCATGATGCTCCAATCGCTCAAGAAAGCGTGAAGTTCTACCAATTCTTCATACGCCTTCACCTGACGCCGCACATTGCGATGACGTGCAACCACCGCGAACCAACCGCGCCATTGCTCCTCCACGCTAACGATGGTCGTGCCGATATCCTGATCGGGTGACGCTCGGATGCGCGCAAGCAGCGCCTGAAAGCGTGGGCTCGCCGTGTATTTCATTTGCGTCAGGTGATCGGTGTCCAATAGAATCATGAACCGGCCTTGCGCCGATCCGCTTCGCGAATTTTTCGTCCGGCGGCGTCGACTGCTTCGGACAGTTCCGTTCTTTTGTATTTTCCGACCGCCAGGCGCCAGTCCTTAAACTTGCCGGGTTTCGGTTGCGATTGCAGGGCCTGCGCCAGACTCAATTCAAGTGCCTCGACGCGTTTTTCCAGGCTTTCAAGGGTAGTTTGTTTCATCAGTTCCTCCGTGGGAATTGTATCACATTCACAAGGCGTAGCGTCGAGCCAACTTCTAATCAGGAACCTCGGCAGGCTTCCCGTCATTACGTACGATCATCGCTCGCAACACTTCCTCGGAAATATTTGCTCGCAGAAATCGCACGCTGCCATCGGCCATGCAGGCGAAGGCGCCGGGATCGGATACGTAGCCGCGGAAGGGCAAGCCGCCTTCCTTGCTATATTTGTGCGTAAACGCGGGCAAGCGGTGATTCGGTCCATACACGATATCGGCCGGCTTGGTCCATGGCACCGATGTTTCGCCTTCGACGATCAGGAGCGTCGTAGCGAGTCCGTCCGGAAAATCACGTTCGACGTTAAGCCGTTTGCCCGGTTCAAATGCCGTGCCTGGCCCGACGAATCCTTGCCAGAGAGTATGTGTCGGCTCAACATCGGTGACATTACTGCCGTAGATCGAGGGTTTCTTGTCAAGATGCTGACCATTCTCCCGGCTGTCCCAGGGTTGCTTGAAGTTGAACTGATTATGAAGCGGCGCCTGATCGAGATAAGGTAGAATGCTCACACGCCAACTCAACAGTGCCCCACCGGCGGGATCACGAACATCCGTGGTGACATGTTTGGCCGAGTTGGGATCGGGAACCAAACCCAAGCCGATATTTTTACAGTTGTTGTGCATTTGTGTTTTGGAATAGTTCCTGTGACAGCCGCGCTCGACGTTCAGCGTGAGAAAACCCCACAAACTGGCTAACGGCAAGACCCCGACCATGGCAATGCCGAATCGTTTGAGCGCATCCTCTCGAGCGCTCCTTTTGAAGAGTACGACAAAGTAGGCGGAGAAGGTCGCAATCGAAAACGCGATAAATGCTGCTTCCATCCACGAGCGAAAGGACCAGGCAATCATTCCGAGGAGCGTCGTGAAGAGCCCGAGCCAACACGTCAGGCGAGGCAGCCAGTGTGTGACGCGATCGTAGCGTGACATGCGAGGCTCACTTTCCAGACTCGCGGCAATGATCTTCTACAAGGTTTAACATCACCGCACTACCGCCATTTAATCAGGAATCTCGGCAGGTTTCCCATCGTTGCGCACGATCATCGCTCGCAACACTGTTTCAGATATGTCCGCTGACATCCCGCGTACGGTGCCGTCGGCCATGCATGCAAGGAAAACTTGCGCCCCTGAAACAGGACAACAGAACGGCCATTCGCCCCTTTTGGGGTAGTTCTGCCCGAGTTCCGGCAACGGGATGCCCGGCCCATATCGGCCGGTTTGGACCACGGCACTTGCTGTTGCGCTTCTACGAAGAAAATCGTATTGCTCGGGCCGTCGGGGAAATCACGGGCTAAAGTGAGTACGCCGTCTACAGGTTCGAACGCCGTTCCCGGACCGACGAAGCCCTGCCACGGCGTGTTGCCCGGCGAGTCCGGAAACAAAACGCTGCGGAACGTGAAAGGCATCTTATCTACGAGGGGCCGATTGCCGGGACTGTCCCAGGCCTTCGTCAGATCAAACTGCTTATAGAGTGGCATCTGTTCGACGTAAGGGCAGAGGCTGACGCGCCAGCTTAGTGTTGGGCCACCCGCATTGCGAAGGTCAGCGGGGAAACCTCTGTGCTGATCATCAAACTCGTGCATCGCAAAGCCGATGCTCTTGCCATTGAGGCCCATCAGGCCACGCCCGCTCATTTCACGAATTTGCCCCTGAGCAAAAAGTAGAAAAAGAAGAAAGAGCCAGAAAAGCCCGAGTGGAACAAGCCCAATCGCAAGTCCCGTTGCGAGGCGTTTAGGCACCGGCGAATAGGTTCTGCTCACAAAGGAGCCTAATGCACAAACTACCGTCGCGCCGGAAAAGTAAAGAAAAGCACGTTGCAAAATCAGCGATTCCAGTGGGCAGGCGCAGATTCCGATAATGATCGTGAGCGCACTCAGCCCGATCGTGTTGTAGAGAAGTCCATTTGCAAGCGAGGTTGAGATACGCATGTTTATTCTCAGGATTCCTCCAGTCGCTTACGCTCCTGGCTCGCCGGATCATCCCAGCCCCTCCACCACGTCGCCGTACACGTCAAGCGGAACGCTCGGCTCTGGTCGTGCAACGCGGTTCGTGTCAAGCAATATCAATCAACAACTCAAACGCTCGGTTCCGGCCCCAGCGATAGATTTTGAAGTCGCTGTCGAGCGTGAGAATTCGCCCGCTGCCGGTTTGCGTCGCCAAATCCACCAAGCAGGCATCGGCCAAGTCCATCGGCACGTCGGCGTATTTCCTGAGAAGCACTCCGACCTCGGCGGAACGGCTTGTAAGCGCGTACGGAATTTGCAGGATTCCCTGACGGATATTTTCGAGAATGGCGTCTCTGGTTCCTGCCACGTGACGAAGGAGATAGCAACTCTCCACGATCACGGCCTCGCAAGTTATCATGCGGTCGTCGAGACTATCTAAAGCTTCGAGGCATTCGGCGTGATACTGCTCTCGTCGATCCAGACGCGCGACAATAAATCCTGTATCGACGAGTACCGGCATTATTTCCCCCCCAATCCTTCCAAGTGTTTCTTATTCGATCCCAGATCCGGAATTCCGGAGTCGAACTGTCCCGTGCCGATGAACTGAGCTTGCCTATCGATTTTCTTCCCACTCTTTTTGGGCGCATCTACCGTGATTTGAATGCGCAATTGCTTCCCAACCGGCAGCTTCAATGGCTTGTCCGGCACGATGACTTTGCCGTCGAAATGACCGGTGATCGTTTGGCTCATGGTTTTTGCCTCCTATGTTTGTGTCGCATTCATTGTACACCAGGGTTCCTCCAGTCGCTTACGCTCCTGGCTCGCCGAATCAGATTAGCACCGCCTCCACCACGTCGCCGTGCACGTCGGTTAGCCGATACGCCCGGCCCTGGAAGCGATACGTCAAGCGCGTGTGGTCGATGCCGAGCAAGTGCAGGATCGTCGCCTGGAAGTCGTAGGCACTGACCGGGTTCTCGACGACGTTGTACGCGAAGTCGTCGGTGCGGCCATAGCTCATGCCGGGCTTGATGCCGCCGCCGGCCATCCACAGGCTGAAGCAGCGGCCATGATGATCGCGGCCGAACCTTGGCTGCGTGTAGTCGCCTTGCACGAACACCGTGCGGCCAAACTCGCCGCCCCAGATGACGAGCGTGTCATCGAGCATGCCGCGTTGCTTCAGGTCCTTCACCAGCGCCGCCGACGGTTGATCGGTATCGCGGCACTGGATCGCGAGTTGTGTCGGCAGGTTGTTGTGCTGGTCCCAGCCGGCGTGCATCAGGTGTACGAAACGCACGCCGCGCTCCGCCATGCGGCGAGCCATCAGGCAGTTCCACGCGAAGCTGCCGCGCCGCTCAACATCGGGGCCGTACATTTCGAGCACTCGGCGAGGCTCGTTGGAGAAGTCGGTCAACTCAGGAACCGATGTCTGCATGCGGTACGCCATCTCGTACTGCGAGATGCGTGTCTGGATTTCAGGATCGCCGGTCTCCTGGTGCCGCATGCGATTCAGCTCCGCGAGATCATCAAGTTGGCTGCGGCGAACCTGCGGCGTCACGCCCTGCGGGTTCGAGAGATAGAGCACCGGATCGCCGTTCGAGCGCAGCTTGACGCCTTGATAGCTCGAGGGCAGGAAGCCGGAACCCCAGTAATAGTCGTAAAAGATCTGCCCGCACGAAAGCTCGCGATCTTGCGATGTCATGACGACAAACGTCGGCAGATCGCGATTCATGCTGCCCAGGCCATAGCTCAGCCAGGCACCCATGCTCGGCCTGCCCGGCTGCTCGGCGCCGGTAAGGAACAGCGTGACAGCGGGAGCGTGGTTGATCGCATCGGTGTGCATCGAGCGGATGACGCAGATATCGTCGGCGATCGACCCCGTGTGCGGCAGGAAATCGCACAGCCACTGCCCGCTGCGGCCCCACTGCCGAAACGGCGCGATGCCAGGCAGCACGAGTTGCCTTTGGTTCGTCGTCATGGTCGTGAGGCGCTGCCCCATTTGCACGGAAGGCGGCAGCAGTTCGCCCCGCCAGCGATAGATGTTGGGTTTGTAGTCAAACAGATCGACATGCGTCGGCGCCCCGGTCTGCATGAGATAGATGACGCGCCGAGCCTTCGCAGGGTGGTGCATCCCGTCCGAGCCTGATCGCCAGCGAAGGGCATCTGTGGGCCCCGCTTGCCCTTCGCTGGCGATCAGGCTCGGACTCCCATCGTTCAGCAGCGACGACAGCGCCGCCAATCCAAGCGTGCCACTAACGCCAGTGAGAAACTGGCGACGGGTTTGGTTGAGAGCGTACTGGAGGTTGGGATTCAATTCAATATCCTTCCGGTTTAACAAGCAGAAAATGCAATCTTATTTGATGTTAATGTCATACCATGGTATCACTTCATGCTCGACAAGGGCATCTACGACCAACTGTGAGACACCAATGTCTGCCGGGCTCACACCCAGAGTTCGTTTGAACATCTGCTTTCGGTACTTTTTCACTGCTTTGCCTTCCTTAGTGTGCTTAACCAAACGGACTGTCCGCTCCTTGCCATCCCATTTGGCCATTGCAAGAAAAGCCGGTTCGCCATTGGATCGCTTCGCGTTTTTTGCCTTCCAAAGCAATTCAACTTGTAGGTTGGCCGACAACCATTCGTCGTCGCTGTTTGGGTAGGCTCCCAGAATTGCATCAATGATGTCCAATTGCCTTCCTGGCATGAAATCAAGCAACTGGTCTTCGTCCTTCGGCGGCGTTAGTTTGGCATTGGATTCCGCTTTCTCACGACGAAGTTTAGCGGGAATTTCATTTACGAAAGCTTCGATCCCTTTCCGCATGGACTGCTCAGCCACTTCCGCTCTGACAATAGCGGCAATAGTTCGCCGAATTTCTTCTGGCTGAGTGGCTGCGAGTTTTTCGAGTTCTTTCTGCTGCTTGTCTGGCGATTCTTCTTTTTTCCACCACGCCCAAATATCTTTGGCAATGGAGGGAATGACCTCAACTGCTAAATCGCCTGCAATGCCCCCACCCATTGCGTTGCCAAGTTTTTGGGCAACAATCTTCAAAAGCAAGAAGGGTGTATCCATTGAACCGCAGAGCCTCCTAGGTTTGCTTGGTTATCGCATATCTGCCGACATGCTAAACATCTTGGGGTAGGAGCAACTCCCCCCACGTCGTCGCGTCCAGAATCCGCTCGCTCAGTGCGATCAACCGTCGTTCGTCGGTGATCCCACTGATCTCGGCCAAAACCTCTGGGCTTGGCTTGCGGAATTTCTTTCTGCCCAGGCGCAGAATCGTCTCGCGCAAGCTTTTGATCTCTCCTCTTGCCTCGCCTTTTGCGACGATTTTCTGATACGACAGTGAGTGTTCGAGATCGAGCATGGTATCCATCTCCTTCAAAATAATGCTGAGTAACGGGTCCTGAAAACGCAGGCCCAGCAACGTCTCGGTAACGGTCCATATCGTCTTGGCCTCGGCTTGATCGGGATACTCGCGGATCAGGCGTTCGCCCATCCGCTGGATCAGACCGGGCATCAGTGCTTTCGCATCATCGCACAGTGGTGCCAGCGGGAATAAACCCCAGCTTCCCATAGCTAACTGTTCCGCGTGCAGGTCCCAGACGCGCACGACCTGGTAGCGAAGATAGCGATACGGCGGTTCGCCCTCGAACTGTCGTATCCATTCTCCCGTCATGCCGGGCGTCTCGGCTTCGCGCGTAGTAGCACGACCAAACTGTGAACCAGGCACTTGTGCTTGTACTCCAGAATGGCATTATACCACGGTACACGCCACTCCAATGAGGGATCACGATTCGATTGGAATTCGGAATGCAATATCCAGGGTCGTGGATCATCGACGAACACGATCTTGTCGGCCAACACGGTCACCGTTGCCAGGTCCGAGTCGATGATACGCACCGCTCCGCGCGGATTCCGCGGGACCAGCGTCAGCCAATCGGGCAGATGCTGGTCCCACATTACCTTGACGCTCACGTCATACGGCTTGCTCATGGCCGATTTTCCTCACTTCCCTTTGCTCCACGCCTTCTCGAAGAACCGCAGCCAGTTGGTGTGCATGATGCCTTCGATGTCGGCATCGCTGTAGCCGCGTTTCTTGAGGTAGCCGGGGATACGTTGTAGGTCGGCGATGGTGTCGAGATCGGCAGGCGATTGCTCACGGCCGAAACCGCCGTCGAGGTCGGTGCCAATGGCAGCGTGTTTGGCGTTGCCGGCGAGTTGGCAGACGCGGTCGATGTGGTCGCAGACTTTTTCGAGTGGCACAGCCGTCTTGGTTTCGCCGCGAACCCAGTTCGGGATCATCATCCAGGTATCGAGGGCATGGCCGATGACGGCGCCGCGTTCGATCAGGCGTTTGGTTTGTTCGTCGGTAAGCTGGCGTTGGTTCGGCGTCAGCGTGCGGTTGTTGTGATGGCTGGCGAGGACGGGGCCGTGATAGATGTCGAGGGCTTCGTCGAAGCATTGATCGGAGAGATGGGTGACGTCGAGAATCATGCCGACGCGTTCCATTTCGCGGAGCAGGGCCGGGCCTTGCTCGAAGAGGCCGCCTTCGGTCGCCGTGCCATGGGCATACGGGCTAACGCCGTAGTGGGCTGGGCCGACGATGCGCAGGCCGGCGTCGAACCATTCTTGCACCTGATCGGGCCGCAGGATCGAGTCGGCGCCTTCCATGCTCAGGATGAAGCCGATTGGCAGCGTTTTCGAGTCCTCGTCCGCCTTCCATTCCTTGACGTGCGAATCAAGCTCGGGATAGTTCTTGATCCAGCGCATGTAGCCCGATTGGCACATGCCGCGGTAGTAGCCCATCTGGCCCATCGCGCAACCGTAGGCGGCTTCCATGTGCGAGTAACGCTGAATGGCGGGCATGGCGCCGATGCGCAAGAGCCGAGGCAGAAGTGTCGCGATAACGATGATGATCTTGCCACGACGCAGATCAGGCAGCGAGACGGTATTGCAGCCGCGGCCCTTGTCGGTCATGCCGGCGTCGTTCTCGAATCGGCGAATCTCTTCGCACGATTTCGTCAGGTCGCGGTTCCAGTCAATGGCGTTCCAGGCGAGGTCAAGGTGTGCATCGAAGACAATCATAGTGCGTGTCCAGGAAAAATGAGGAATACGGCAGGAATAGGTCCACGTGGTTCGTTCTACACGGCGGAACGCGAATTGGTATGCTGATCGGTCAGAGCCACGCACGAAGTATGTGGTTTGATCGCACGGTGTTTTCAAATTCAAACCGCTTACTTCGTGCGAGGCTCTGATTTCTCTTTAGCTGCGTCCTCGGCTTTTCGTCGCCGAGCGACGGCCTCCTTCAGCAAGTATTCGATTTGTCCATTGAGACTGCGCAATTCCTGCTGAGCCCAAGCTTCGAGCGACTCGAAGAGAGCAGGATCCATCCGTAACAGAAATGGCTTCCGAGGTTTCATCACATTTGTCCGTAGTCCGTAGTCCGTAGCCACAACCGTGTTTCCACGGGCTACGGACTAATTGTAAAGCGTCCCGGCGTTGATGACGGGATGCACTTCGCTCTCGCCACAGAGGACGACGAGGAGGTTGCTGACCATGGCGGCCTTGCGTTCCTCGTCGAGGTGGACGACGTTTTTGTCGCTGAGTTCCTGCAGGGCCATTTGGACCATGGTGACGGCTCCGTGCACGATCTTTTGGCGGGCTGCGATGACCGCCTCGGCCTGCTGACGGCGTAGCATGGCCTGGGCGATTTCCGGCGCGTAAGCGAGATGGGTCAAGCGTGCTTCCTCAACGTGGATGCCGGCTTTCGACAAGCGCTCGTGCAGCTCTTTTCGCAGCGCCACGGAAACCTCGTCCATGCCGGACCGGAGGGTAGTTTCATTTTCCTCGCCGTGATCGTAGGCGTAGGAGTTGGCGAGGTGGCGCACGGCCGATTCGCTCTGCACGCGGACGAACGCCTCGAAGTCTTCCACATCGAAGCATGCCTGGGCGGTGTTCTCAACACGCCAAACGACGACGGCGGCGATCTCGATCGGGTTCCCTTGCTTGTCGTTGACCTTGAGCTTGGCGCCTTCGAGGCTGCGCAACCGCTGCGAAATCTTGCGTTTGGACATGAACGGATTGGTCCAGTAGAACCCGCTTGCCTTGACCGTGCCCGAATAGGAACCGAATAGTGTCAGGACGCAGGCCTCGTTCGGCAGTAGCGTGAAGAATCCGTTGAGCGAGACGAGCGTGCAGGCAAACAGGAGAATGCCCGCGACGATGCCGACAACCCCGAACGGGTTGTTCGTCTTTTCGAGGACGACGGCACCGGCGACGAAAATCCCGATAGAGACCAGTCCGGCGATAATGACGCCGACTAGCATGGCGTAGCCGCGGGACGGATGCTGGTTCGTTTCGTTGCTCATAGCAGCCCCTTTTAAATTGGAATCGATTCGATATGTTTATGATATCGCTTTGGTATCTCGAAGTCAAGCGCGTCTTCCTCGTTCCCCAACAGGCCGCTTAACGAGCCGGAAGCGTAAGCGACGGATTGGCGAAATCCGTCGCTTACGCTTCCGACTCGTTATTTTGTTGTCCACGCAATCCTCCAGCGTCTATACTCAGGAGTAGGTTTCGGGATTCGCGAACTCAACGTGAGGACCAACATGATCGCACAACGATTCACAACGGCGACTCGGCATCTCATCACGGCCATGGTGATTGGCGCGTTCGCAATCCCGCCTCTCCATGGGCAGCCGACCAAAGCTCCGAACGCGGATGATGTCAAAGCGTTGCAGGCGAAATTCGGAGCCGAGCGCGATGTCGTGGTAAAGGCCGGGATCGCGAAGAAGTATCTGCCGGCGATTATGGACAAAGCCGACGAACTCGCCAAGAAATCCGAGGAAGCCCTGGCGGGCGGGCGATTGTCGCAAGCCACCGAAGCGATTCGCCAGGCGCGTTGGCAGCTCCCCTACCAGCCCAATGGCGTGCCGGACCATGTCGCGCGGATTATCGGTAACTTGCGGTTGCGCCATAGCCGCGAGATCAAGGCCGTCGCCTACAGTCCGGATGGCACGCTGCTCGCCAGCGCCAGCAGCGATCGGACGGTCAAGATTTGGGATCTGGGCAACGGGCACGAAATCCTCAGCTACACCGGGCACACCGATGCAGTGCGCTGTCTCGTCTGGAGCGCGGACAGCTCGTTCATCGCCTCGGCGGGCGGCGAAAAGAATATCAAAATCTGGGATCCGAAAACCGGCAAAGACAAGCAGAGTATCGTCGGCGCCGGCGCCAACGTCAGTGCGCTCGCCATTTCCAAGGATGGCAAACATCTCTTCGTCGGACAATTTGAGATTCCCGGCAATCCGCCGAACGGACTATTCGTGTATGAGACCCAGACCGGCAAGCTCGTCCGCGAAGTTCGCGATTTCCCCAACCGCATCAGCTCCATCAACGTTAGCCCCGACGGTACAACTCTGGCCACCGGCGACGAGAACGGCAACACCCGGCTTTGGCAGTACCCGACCTTCGTAGACAACGTCAATCAGCCCGCCTACTGGGCCGTGCAGGATCCCAGTGGTGCCGCCTACCAAGTCGTATTCAACGCCGATGGCAGGACGCTGGCCCGCGTCGGTCAACAGGGCGTAAAGTTCTACAACGTGCCATTGCCCGGCACGCCGTTTCAGATCGCCGCGCCGCGCATGAAGATTGATGTCCTCGGCGCACAACGGGCCATCTACAGCAAAGACGGCAAGTCGATCTTTGTCGGCGACGACAAGGGCAACATCTCGTTCTGGGATCCCGATTCAGGCCAAATCCTGGGTAGCTACAAGAACGCCCACGCTGGCGCGATTCATGGCTTGACCTTCAACACGGACGGGAATCAGCTGGCATCGTGCTCCTACGGCTTCAACATCCGCCTGTGGGATTTCGATGTTGTTCTGCAATCGCGCGATGTTGAGATTCATGGCGGTTCGGTTTGGCTAGCCACCTTCAGCCCCGATGCAACACGAATATTGTCCGCCAGTGCCGACAAAACCGCGAAAGTGTGGGAACGTGTCTCGGGTGAGGTCCTGTTCACGCTTAGCGACCATAAGGCGCCGGTCACCGTCGCTCAGTTCAGCCCCGATGGCAAGTTCATCGCCACGGCAGGCGGCGATAAGATTCTCCGCATCTGGGACGCCAAAGCCGGCAAACTCTTGAACACCGGCGAAGGCCATCAGGGCACGATTACGTTCCTCGATTTCTCCAGCAGCAGCACGCGAATCGTCACAGGCAGCGCCGATCGCCGCGCCAAAATTTGGGACGCCGACACCGGCAAGGAAATCTTGAGCATCGACGACAACCCGTCGATCATCTCCAGCGTCGCGTTCTCTCCGAACGCCAAGCAGATAGCCGTGGGCAACATCGACCAGACGATCCGCCTCTATGATGCAGCGACGGGCAAACTCCAACAGAGCTGGCAGGCGCATGGTGTGGCAGTCAGCGGCGTCGCCTACAGTCCAGATGGCACGTATCTAGCGTCGTGCGGGGCGGACACCGTTGTCGCCGTCTGGCCTCTCAGTACGCCCGGCCAAAACGCCATCCGCCTTTCGGGACACTCTGGGCCGGTGAGCATGGTGGCGTTTCGTAACGACAGCCAGCACCTCGTCTCCTGCGGGGCCGACCAGCTCATCAAACTGTGGAAGATCGAGAACGGCATGGGCAAGGAGATGCAGACCTATCGCGGGCACAAAGATTGGGTGACCTCGGTCGCCTTTTCGAAAGACGGGCACCACGTCGTCTCGGCAAGCGTCGATCGCCGCGTGAAGATTTGGGAGATCACGAACAAGGAAATCCCGCTGCTCGCCGAACATACTAGCGCCGTGGAGTCGGTCGCGGTCAGTCCGAACGGAAAGATCATCGCCACGGGCTCGTCGGATCGCACGATCAAGTTCTGGGATCGCGAAACCGGCGCCGAGATTGCGTCGTTGCCCGCGCATGACATCGCCATCTATGCGCTCGCCTTCACGCCGGACAGCAAACGGTTGCTCTCTAGCGGCAGTGATTTCATTCCAGCGTCGAATACCACGCGGGCGAACATACGCCACTGGGAAATCAACCCGCCGCGAGCGCTGCCGTTGACCCAGCAACAGACAAATGTCTTCGGCAGGTTGCTGCAATACTCGCCGTACATGTTCGTTGAGCCCGAGGGCAAGAGCGTCTATATCTGGATGCCTATCAATAGCGCCAGCGAAAGCACCTATGTCGAGGCGTTCGATATCGACGCGGGCACGATCGCGTTTACTTTCAAGGAGACGACGCGCAAGGTCAATTCGCTCGCCTTTTGCGCGAACGGAAAATTAGCCGTCACCGGAGCGAAGGACGGCAGCGTCTTGTTCTGGGATCTGAGCAAAACGGACGCCAAACAAGACAAGGCGGGCGTGTGGAACCTCTTCGATAAAGTCGGCGTCGCCGATCTTGCCATCACGCCCGACGGCGCGACGCTCGTCGCCACCAGCGACACCGGCGAGATCAAAGTCGGCAAGGTCGCGGGTCGCCAGGTCGTCAAGTCGTTCAAGGGCCATGAGGGGCGTATCCTAACGTGCCTGGTCAGTCCCGATGGCAAACGCTTTGTCACCATGGGCGCGGACAACATCGTCAAGGTATGGGACCTCGACGGCAACGAGCTTCGCCGCTGGAACATGGGAAAACACCATGAATCGTTTGTCATCAGTCTCGCCTTCACGCCCGATGGTCGCCAAATCGTGACCGCCAACGCCAACACGACGGTTTACGTGCTCGATTTGCCGTGAGGTATGATTTCCCCAGATAGCTCGTCATTTATGGCGGGTATGTAGCCGAACCCGCCATATACGGCGGGCCCTAAGAGGGGCCATGGATTGCCGACTTCCCAAGAACGGCCCTCATGAGGTATACTGCGATAGGAAATACTTTCGGTTCAGGTGAGGAATGATGGCAACGAAAATCACCACCGAAATGCGCCAGCGAGTCTCTTGGCCTATTCGCTGACGCTTGTGCTTGACAAGTTGGCCGTCGCGACCGATCGTGGCATATCGAAGCCATCTCGCTCTGTTTGATGGTTTCTCATCGGCACGATGCGATAAACTGAGAGTTCGTTGCAATCGATCCATGCAGAGCGAAATGGCTACGGTGGCTGGGTGCGCCAATTGGGGGAACGATTCGCCATCGATTTGCGTCCAAAGTGCAGTCAAATGATTCGATCTTGATCTGATTCCCTATTGCGAGGTAGTTCACCATGCATAAATGGTTCCTGTCGGCGTTTGTCCTGTCGCTCGGTATTTTTCTCCCGGTTGCCGACGCCGGCAAAAAAGGCGGCGGCGAAACCAAGGAGGCATTACAGGTTTTTCAGGAGTTCATCGGCGGCTGGAAAGGCACCGCCAACGAGAAGAAACTCGGCTTCTGGACCGAGAAGTCCAACTGGAGCTGGCGCTTCAAGGGCAAAGATATTTGGCTGACCTTCGACCTCGAAAACAGCAAACTCTACAAGGGTGGAGAAGTTCGTTTTTTGCCCGATAAAGAGCAATACCAAATCACCGTGACTGATAAGGGTGGGAAAAAAGCAGTTTACGCAGGCGAGTTCAAAAAGAACATGCTCATCGTTGACCGTAAGAATCCCGACACCAACGACACCGAGCAGATCAGGATGAACATCGCCGGCGGCGGCGATCGTTTGGTCTACGAAGTCTGGATCAGGCCCGATGGCCGAACCCAGTTCGCCAAACAACTCCAGGTAGGCTACACCCGCGAAGGTGTTACGTTCGGGGTCGATGCAGGCGGCAAGAAGCCCGAGTGCTGCGTTACCGGCGGGTTGGGCACGTCCACTGTCTCCTTTGGAGGCGCGACCTACTATGTCTGCTGCTCTGGTTGCCGAGATGCGTTCAACGAGAATCCCGCCAAGGTCATCGCGGAGTTCTTGAAGAAGAAGAAGCGGTGAGACCTGATTTCCGCTTGCGGCTTAGCACTCGGAACATCCCGCTCGAGCGCTAAGCCGCAAGCGGAGTACCTACGCCGCTCGCTCGATGTGCAAGTCCGGTTCCTCGTAGACGGCCTTCGCCATGGTGTCCACCTCATCTTGCAAGCGGAGATGGGCTTCGTTCGCGTTGCGGCCCTGGGCCGACAGGTCTTTCGCTTGCCGCTCGATCTTCATTTGCCGATGGTTGAGCTGTAACTCGCGTTCGTCAAGATGGTTTTTGTTTTCCGTCAACGAGGCCTCGGCGCTGAGCACTTGACGGATTTTCTTTGTCAACTCGTCGCGTTGCGTTTCGATTTGCGCGATTTCTTGGATCGCCGCCTCGCGTTCCGCCGTAGCCGAGCGAATCAGGGCCGCGTTGGTACCCAACCAGCGGCGGCGCAAGCGTTCGACGCGTTTTACGGCGGCGGGGTCGTTGGCGCGATCGAACACTTCCTGCCGATATTGCTCCAGAGCCAACGCTTTCTCGGATAGGATTCGCCGTTCCTCGTCGAGCTTCCGCGATTTCTCGAAAGCCGCCTGGCGATGCTGCACGACCTCGCGGTGTTCGTTGTCGAGTTGCACACGGTGACTGTGCAGGCGTTCGGTCTCTTCCTGGCGGCGGCGACTCCAACGCTGTTTCACCAACGTGACCGCGGAATGCTGTTCCTGCAACCGCGTCTCCAGATTCTTTATCGCTTGCAAGCGTTTGTGGTTCTCCTGTTCGACCGTTTGTTCGCGGGACCGCAACTGGGCACGCCAGACCATCAATTCCTTACGCAGCGCTTCGAGGTCGGCCTGCCGTTTCTCCAACGCCTGCTCGGTGCTCGTGGCATGAGCGTCGCGATGGGCAATTTGCTGCTCCAGGGCAATCATGCGTTGCGCCATTGCCTCGAGTTCGTCGGCGGCGCGATTGCGTTGCTTCTGCCAAACGTCTTGGATCTCGGCCAACTGATGGTACTGTTCGAGCAAATGCACCCGCTGGTCGGCCAATTCGATTGCGAGGTGATTGAGCCCGTCAAGCCGTGCCGAGGCTTCGCCGGTCACCGTGCCGGTGGGACTGTCGGCCAAGACTTCGACCTCACCCGCGAACGCGATCTCCTCCACCCTGGGCATCGTGTGCTCATTCGCCGGGTTGCCTGATTCCTTTCGACGTTCCCGCAAGGTGCGGTCGAGTCGCGCGAGTTCAGCGTTCTGTCTGGAAATGGTATTGCGTTGGTTTACGATCCGGCGATCTAGGCCGATCAATTCTTTATGTAATGCTTCGAATTGATTGGCCCAGGCGTTTTTCTCATCGACCAACAAATTTCGGGCCTCGCGCAGCTTGATGTGGGCTTCGTCGACCTCGCGTTTCTTGGCCTTGAGTACGGTGAATTCGTTGGTGCGCCGTTCCCTCCAGCGCTCCTGATCGAGGCTCAGTTCACGCTGTCCGTCGCGCAACAACCGCATCCCCAGTTCACGCTCGGTGTTGAACTTTGTGATCTGCTCGGAAAGTGACGACTCCTGCGTACGCAGCGCGGCATGACGTTCTTGCAGTGCGGCGATGTCGGCCTGCAGCACGCCGGTTTGCTTGTGGTGCCTCTCCTTCTCCTGCGCCCATTGTCGATGCCAACGTGCGCGCAAACGTTGATGCAGTTTTTGAATGCGTTGGCGATCATGGGCGAGCTTCCGTTGCTCCTCGAGCAAGCTTTGTTTGCTCACGCCGAGTTCTCGCTCAAGCTTCGCCAATTCGCGTTTATGCTCGAGCTTTTCCGTGCGCAGTGCCTCGCGTTCGGATTTCGCGTATGCGCTCCATACCTGAATTTGGTTTTGCTTCTCCGCCAAATGAGCGGCAAGTTGATCTTCTTGCTGCACGAGATCGCCCTTGCGCTGTTCCAAGCGAGCCTCTTGCTCCTCCAACGCGATCTGTTGGGCAACCACGGCAGCGACTTGAATTTCCACGCTGCTACGATCGGCCATGTCCCCGATGATTAGCCGAAACCTCGGCAGTGGGTGCGGCAGTTCAACGCGGAACTGGAATGGGCCGACTTTGAGAAGATCCCCGCTCTGGAGTTTCGAATCATCGATTCGCGTGCCGTTGACATAGGTTCCGTGAACGCTGTTGAGGTCGCGAATCTCAAGCCCGTCTTCGCGAAAAACCAGCAGGCAGTGCAACGGATCGACGCCGTCCACATTGAGTCGCATTTCGCAGCCGGGATTGCGTCCGATAAATGTGGTCGGCAATCCCAGCGGTCTGCGAGCGCCGGCCTGGCGTCCATTCTGAAGGATCAATTCGCCCACATAGGCCACTTCGCCCGCATTGGCTGTTGTTTCTGTATTTGCGGCTTCCATCCCAATACCCTCTTTCGCCGAGCTTATTCGTATACGATTCATTCATCGGCGAAAATCGGTAGGTCGGTTGAACCAGGAAAAAAAATTGGCAAAGCTGGTAAAGTCAGCCCATTCGTCTTATCCGAAAAGGCAAGCGGGGCAGATTGGGAGATTCGTCACAAAGGCTTGCAGAACGGCATTTGGACGGCTACGTTCTATTGCATGGAATCGAAAGCCCAGAGGTGAGGTACTCCGAACCTCTGGAATGATTCCGTAAGATCCAGCGGTTCGGAGTACCTCACCCCTGGGCTTGCTTGTCGATCGAAACGTGACGCTGCTTCGTCATGCACACCTCAACCGCCGCCGATGGCGACACCCATGCAAACCATTCCGCCCACGCCTAACAAGATCAAACTATTGAACACGATGCCGAGGATCGCGCAGATTGGACTCGTGTTCGGCTGCATCGAGCCGAGGATGCCGAGGATCAAGCCGACCAAGGCACTGCCGATGCCGCCGAGGAACATCAGTCCCGCCGTCACCATGCGCGGATCGTTGTTATTGGGCTGCTGCCCGCCCTGATCGACCACCATCATCGTAATACCTACAAAAGTGCCAACCAAAGCGATGGCGACGAGGATCGAGATCACCAGGGACGTGATGCCCAGCCCGGACTGTCGGAACGGCCCGGCGGGTGGCGGCTCGCTGCGCGACTTGGGTACACGGATATCGATGTCGTCAACGTTGTCGTCACGCCAGCCCATGCGGTCCTCCTCGTGTCATGAGATAATATTATGTGTTGAGTCGCATGGCGAATCAAGTGCCGCCTAGAAATCGCCGCGGTTCTTTGCCGTTGCACGCGCACGCAAGTAATCTATACTTCGCGCGATCCTGAATGATTTCCAAGCCCGCGGGCGACGAAGGAGCCTGCGCGGGTCGTACCCCGCAGGCTCCTTGTCGCCTGCGGGCTTACCTCGAGGTTGCACGATGCCGTTTGAGAAAGTCGATACGTCAGCCGATTTCCCTGCCGAGGAACGCGAGGTCCTACGCTTTTGGGACGAGGTCCAGGCGTTCGCCAAGCTTCGTGCCAAAAACGTCGGCAAGAAACCTTGGTCGTTCCTCGATGGCCCCATCACAGCAAACAACCCGATGGGCGTGCATCATGCCTGGGGGCGCACTTACAAGGACGCCTATCAGCGCTACTTCGCGATGACCGGCCATGAACTGCGCTACCAGAACGGCTTCGACTGCCAGGGTCTGTGGGTCGAAGTCGAGGTCGAGAAGGATCTACGCGAAAATAAGGGCCACACGATCGCCACCAAGCGAGATATCGAAAACCTCGTCGAAGGCGACAAGTTCAAGAGCATCGATCTCTTCGTCCACGAATGCAAGGAACGCGTCAACAAATTCGCACGCCGGCAATCGGAGCAATCGATCCGACTCGGCTACTGGATGGACTGGGACCTGACCGACGCCGACTGGGCGAAGGACGCTGGCGAGCGCAAGTCATATTTCACGATGGGTGAGGACAACAACTACACCATCTGGGCCTTCCTCAAGAAATGCCACGGCCGCGACCTGATCTACAAATCGTACGACGCCATGCCGTGGTGCGGTCGATGTGGCACGGGCATCAGCCAGCAAGAGATGAACGAGGGCTACCACATGGTGGCCCATCGCTCGGTGTTTGTGAAGTTTCCGCTTCGCCCAAGCCCCAGGATGAGCGCAGCGATTCCTGGGGGTGAAACGCCCGAAAACCTGCTCATCTGGACCACCACGCCGTGGACTCTCTCCAGCAACGTCGGCGCCGCGGTCAATCCGAAGCTCACCTACATCAAAGTCAAACACAAGGACGAGATCTATTACGTCGCCAAAGGTGCGTTTACCGCTCAGCGACTCGAAGAGCAATTCAAACGCAAGGAATGGCTCGAAGGTGTGCCCAAGCTCAAAACGCTCGAACAAATCTTCAAAGAAAAAGGCGGCTACGAAATCGTCGGCGAGCTGCTCGGCGCTCACATGGTCGGCTGGCAGTACGATGGCCCGTTCGATGAACTCGATGCCCAGAACTCGCCGCTCGGCTATCCCGTCGATGTCGCTGCCAAAGCATATCGCGGCGTAGTGACGACCGGCAAGTCCGCCAAAGAAATCCATAAGGTCGTTGCCTGGGACATCGTCGGCGAAACCGAAGGCACGGGCATCGTTCACATAGCTCCCGGTTGCGGCAAGGAGGACTTCACGCTCGGCAAGGAGCAAGGCCTCGTTCCCGTCGCTCCGCTCGACGATTCCGGCGTCTTCATCGACGGCTTCGGCGAACTCACGGGCAAATCGGCGAACGATCCGGCGACGACCGACTGGATTCTCGACAACCTCACGAAAAAGAACCGACTGCTCGCCGTCGAGAAGTACCCGCACAGCTATCCGCATTGCTGGCGCTGCAAGAACGAGCTGCTCTTCCGCCTCGTTGACGAATGGTTCATCGACATGCGCTGGCGCGAGGAGATCATGCGCGTCGTCGAGGATGTCACCTTCCTGCCCGAATCGATCAATGGCAAAGCCCGCGAGATGGATTGGCTGCGGAACATGGGCGATTGGATGATCTCCAAGAAACGCTTCTGGGGCCTCGCGCTGCCGATCTGGGTCGATGAAGTCACCGGCGATTTCGAGGTCATCGGCAGCCGCGAGGAGTTGAAGGCCCGCGCCGTCGAAGGTTGGCCCGCGTTCGACGGGCATTCGCCGCATCGCCCGTGGATCGATCTGATCAAGATCAAGAACCCGAAAACTGGCAACCTGATGTCGCGCATTCCCGATGTCGGCAACCCTTGGCTGGACGCCGGCATCGTGCCGTTCTCGACGATGAAGTACAACACCGATCGCGCCTACTGGGACAAATGGTTCCCCGCCGACTTCATTACCGAGTGCTTCCCGGGCCAATTCCGCAACTGGTTCTACGCCATTCTCGCCATGAGCACGATGATGACCGGCCGCGCGCCGTTCAAAGTCCTGCTCGGCCACGGCCTGGTGCGCGACCAGTGGGGCGAGGAGATGCACAAATCGACGGGCAACGCCATTCCGTTCGACGGCGCCGTGGATGGGGAAAAAATCGACGGCTTCGACAAACTCGCCTACCTCATCAAGCATGAACTCAAGCAAGGCGAGCAAGCCGTCGTACCCGGTTCCTACAGCGTTTCGACGACCGAAGAAATGCGGCACGGTAAAAAGGCCAAGGTCGCAGTCGCGATCTGCCCGCCGATCAGCGCCGACTTGATGCGCTGGATGTATTGCCGACAGCAACCCGCCTCCAACATCAACTTCGGCCCGACCACCGCGGATGAGGTTCGCAGCAAGTTCATCATGAAGCTTTGGCACAGCTACGCCTTCTTCTGCGAACTCGCTCGGCTTCCCGGCGACGAGGGCTACGATCCCGCATTGCCGCAGATTGCGATCAAGGATCGCCCCGATGTAGATCGCTGGATTTTGTCCGATCTGCAAGGCCTGATCGGAACCGCTCACACAGCATTCCAAGCATTCGACGTGATGAATTTCTGTCTGGCGGCGGAGGCGTTCGTCGAGGACAAGCTCTCGAATTGGTACGTGCGAACGCAGAAGGACCGCTTCTGGGCCACGGGCCGCAATCCTGAGAAACTCGCTGCATTCCAGACGCTGCACACCGTGATTGTGACCTTGGCGAAGCTGTGCACTCCGATCGTGCCGTTCATGACGGAGAAAATGTATCACAACCTTGGCGAGCCCGGTGGAGCGAAACTCGCCGAGAGCGTGCACCTGTGCGACTATCCAGTCGTCAATGAAACGCTACTCGACGCAGATCTTACGACCGACATGGACGCCCTACTGCGGCTCGTGTCGTTGGGGCGTTCGGTGCGGCAGAATGCGAAGATCAAGGTCCGCCAGCCGCTCGCGGAGATGAAGGTTCAGCCCGGCAGCGAGGCCGAGCGCCATGCGGTCGAGCGCTTTGCCGAGCAGATCAAAGATGAACTGAATCTGAAGGCCGTCAGTTTGCATGATGCGAAGGCGGGGCCGTTGCTGACGTTCGAGGTCAAGCTGAACCCAAAGGCGGCAGGCCCGAAGTTCGGTCCTCGGCTCGGCGCGGTGCAGTCGGCACTGGCGAAGGTCGCGAACGCCGCCGAAGTGCTTCAGGCCGGCAAGGCGATTACGCTGGAGTTGGCGGATGAATCCGTCAGCATCGAGTTTGCCGATGTTTGGATCACGCCAAGGGTCGTCGCCGGTTGGAGTGGATTGGCTGACCACGGCACACAGCTATCGCTTGACGCACGAATATCGCTGGACCTGGCATCGGAAGGCCTGGCACGCGACATTATTCGCAACGTGCAGAACACTCGCAAGGCAGCCGATCTCAACATCAACGATCGCATCGCCCTCCGCCTGCACACCGGCGATCCGAAGATCAAGGACGCCATCCATACGCACCGCGACGCCATCGCCAGCGAGACGCTCGTCTCCAACTGGGCGACCGACCCGCTTGGCGTAATGGCGCATCACGCCGAGGTCAAACTCGACGGTGCGGCATTGGTGATCGAACTTAGGAAGCATCAAGCCCAGGGGTGAGGTAATCCGAACCCCTGGGATCATTCATCGGCAGATGTCTATCCCAAGGGTTCGGATTACCTCACCCCTGGGCTTGCATTGGAGCAATCCAATCATGAACCTGCTCGACGAATTCCTGGCCATCATCACGCAGCTGGGCGACGCCAAAATCCCCTACGCCATCTGCGGCGGTTGGGCGTTGGCGATCCACGGCGTGCCACGATTCACGATGGACATCGATTTGCTGGTCAGGCCGGAGGATTTTCAAAATGTGCTCGCCATCGCTGTTAAATCCGGATTCGATGCCGCGGTTGAATCGTTGTCGCTCGTGCAAATCGATGGCTCGCGCTGCGAAGTTCGCCGTCTGAACAAATTCGACGGCAATGACCATACCGTGTTCGACGTGATCCTGGCCCAAGATTCGCTCGAACCCATTTGGGCGAGCCGTGAGATTTTTGCGTGGCAAGGTCGGCAGCTTCCGGTCTGCTCGGCCATCGGTTTGGCGCGCATGAAACGCCTCGCCAGCCGGCCACAGGACCTGGTCGATATTCAATCCTTGGGCTTCGACATCAATGACCCCGCCATCCAACCCTGAGACGCCTCTCATCTGTCGCGCGATTGTCGTTGACATGTCGTCGGCCGCGATAGATCGTCGGCTCCGTGAAGTGGCGGCACTGTGGGACGCCTGGCGGTTCCTGCGAAACTTTCGACCTGTCGAGCCGAGCGATCCAAGAAATTTGAAAAAAACGGTTGCGTCAAGACCGTGAACATGGTTAGATATTCTCCAACTACCATTTCTGAATCGGAGAACTTTCATGCGCATATTCCTCTCGTTCCGCGCCGTCCTTGGCATTGGCCTCACCCTTGCGCTGTCGGTGAGTGTCGCCCGTGCCCAACAGCTTCCCGACGGCTTACGCCACATGCCGCCCGATGCCATTGGGTTCGTGCATATCCGCGTCGGCGATTTGCTCAATTCACCCTTCGGCGCCAATCTGCTTGACATGATTAAGAAAGATCGCGAAGCCGCCAAGGGTCAGAAGGAGATCGAGAAGACCATCGGCATCACGCCGTCGGACATCGACACCGTCACGCTGGTGATGCTGCCGTTACCCAAGCGAATGCCAGGCCAGGAGGGCTTCGATCCCTTTATGGACGGCCCGAGGCCAAATCGATATTACGGGAAAAAGACTAAGCCGGCGTTCGACAGAGACATGAAAAGGGAGTTTTTCCCAGAGAAATTTGAAGAGAAATTTGAGAAGAGGCGGGACCCCGAAGAGAAGGCAATTCCCGATCCAAAGATCGAGGGAAAGAAGGCCGACGTCAATCGTCTCGCGGATGGCACGTACTTCGCGAGCGCCGAGGTTTCTCAGGAATTTCTGGGCGGCCCCGACAGCATCATGATGTTGGATGGCCCGCTGGCGTTCCAACCGATCATTATCATCTCCGCGACGAAGGACTTCGACCGCAAGGCGATTCTGCGGAAGCAATTCTTCGGTCAGCGCCGTGGCGATCCGTATGGCGGACATTTCGATGGCGGCCCGTCGGTGCAGTTTCTGAGCGATCGCTGCGTGGCGGTCGGCATGGGCTTTCAGCTGGCGCGCTTCAACGATTTGCTGGCCCGCGATCCGCAACCGAAGACTGACGCGCTAAAGTCGGCTCTTGCATTGGCCTCGGGCAAGCACCTGATTTCGGGCGGCGGGCAGGTCCCTGCCGAAATTCGCCAGCTGATGAATTCGCCCTACGGCGGCCCCGATACCAAGCTACTCGAACTGGTGTCGCCGCTGTTGGCGACACGCTCGGGAGCCGCGCTCGATTTCGACAAGGGCATCTCTCTGACGTTGCAATTTGACGCCGCCAACGCCAATGCCGCATCCAACGCGTATCAGGCGCTCAAGACGCTGCGCACGCTTGGCCAACTCGCACTCGAACAAGGCGGCAACGGCGGCGAAGTGGGCGGTTGGATGCTCGACTTGCAAAAAGCCGCCGCGAAGGCGCTCGACACTGCCAAGATTGAACAGAAAGACAATCAAGTTGGCGCCAATATCCAGTTCGACATCAGCCCATCGCTGATGAAGAAACTTAGCAACGAACTCGTCGCCTCGGTGCGTTCTCGCGGCGACCGCACGCAAAGCATGAACAACCTCAAGAACATCGCTCTGTCGATGCACGGCTATCACGACGCGAACAAGCGCCTGCCCGCCGCCGGGATGACCAATGTCAACGACCCAAACGGCAAGCCGTTGCTGAGCTGGCGTGTCAGTATCTTGCCGTATATCGATCAAGGGGCGCTCTATCAGCAATTCGACCTGACGCAACCGTGGGATCATCCGACGAACAAACGGTTGATCGCGAATATGCCGCACATCTATATTGTGCCCGGTTCGGACGAAAAGAAAGGCATGACGCACTATCGCGTGCTGGTTGGGCCGACGACGATGTTTGAAGCGAATCAAAAAATTTCGCTGGTCAGCGTCACGGATGGCTCATCGAACACGCTCATGGTTGTCGAGGCGGCGGAAGCGACGATCTGGACGCGGCCTGACGATCTGCCCTACAACCCGAATGGGCCGCTGCCAAAGTTCGGTTTGACGCCGGACGGATTCTTGGCCGCGTTCGGCGATGGCACCGTGCGATTCATTCGGGCGAATGTGCCGGAAAATGTGATTCGCGCTTTGATTACACGCAACGGCGGCGAAGCGGTGACCATTCCTGATTAGTTCGATCGACGGCGCTGATTTGTTAACCAAAGCCCAGGGGTGAGGTACTCCGAACCCCTGGGATATGCCGCAACATCCCAAGGGGTTCGGAGTACCTCACCCTTGGGCTTGAATGGCTTACGCCACCGTCACTTCTTTCGACAAATACACATCCTGAATTCCGTTCAAGAGGGCGATGCCTTCCTTGAGCGGTTTCTGAAACGCCTTGCGGCCCGAAATCAAGCCCATGCCGCCGGCGCGTTTGTTGACGACCGCCGTCAGCACCGCCTCGGCCAAGTCGCTCGCGCCTTTCGATTCGCCGCCGGAGTTAATCAAACCAGCGCGGCCCATGTAGCAATTGGCGACCTGGTAGCGCGTCAGGTCGATCGGGTGATCGGAGCAAAGGTCGGTGTACATCTTCTCGTTCATTTTACCGTAGGGGTTTTCTTTCGATGCGATCGCTTTATACCCGCCGTTGTTCACAGGCAGCTTCTGCTTGATGATGTCGGCCGCGATCGTCACGCCGAGGTGGTTGGCCTGCCCGGTGAGGTCGGCGGAGGCGTGGTAGTCCGTGCCTGCGACCTTGAAGCCGTTGTTGCGCAGGTAGCACCACAGGACGGTGAACATGCCGAGTTCATGCGCCTGCTGAAAGGCCTGGGAGACTTCGACGATTTGGCGTTTCGACTCTTCCGAGCCGAAGTAGATCGTCGCGCCGATGCCGACCGCGCCCATGTCGAACGCTTGCTCGATGTTGGCGAACATGATTTGGTCGTAGCTATTGGGGTACGACAGGAACTCGTTGTGGTTGACCTTCAGGATGAACGGAATCTTGTGGGCGTATTTGCGCGATACCGCGCCAAGTACGCCGAGCGTCGAGGCGACGGCATTGCAGCCGCCTTCGATGCCGAGCTTGACGATGTTCTCTGGATCGAAGTAGTCGGCATTCGGCGCGAAGCTGGCGCCGGCAGAGTGCTCGATGCCCTGATCGACAGGAAGAATCGAGACATAGCCCGATCCGCCGAGCCGACCGGAATTGAACAGCGTCTGCATATTGCGCAAAACGTTCGGCGAGCGGTCGGAGTTCAGCCAAACGCGATCGACAAAGTCCGGCCCTGGAACGTGCAGCCGTTCCTTGGCGATCTTCGGTTTGTGTGAAAGCAGCGCTTCGGCATCGGCGCCGAGGTGTTGCTGGATGTCACGAATATTCATTGCAAAATCCTTAAGAAAGTTGTTGATTTTTGAAGATTATAGTGATTTCCCACTTCTTTTCTCGTTTGGCGTGCGTGCGTTTTGGTGAGCCGAGAGCGTCAGCGACTGAAGCGTGCGCGACCTTTCACGTCGGGTGATGTCCTCCCGTCGCTGACGCTCCCGGCTTGCCAGATACAATGCCGCCATGAGCGCCTCCCTTTCCGGTACCATTGATCGCGTTACGTTTCACAATCCTGAGAACGGCTACGTCGTCTTGCGCGTCGAGGTCAAGGGGCTGCGCATGCCGGTCACCGTCGTTGGGCAGACGCCAAGGGCGAATGCGGGGGAGTTTGTCGAAGCGGTCGGCACGTGGGTGGACGATCCCGATTTTGGCAAGCAGTTCAAGGCCGACACAATACGCGTGCTGCCGCCGAGCACGGTTGAAGGCATCGAGAAATATCTTGGCTCCGGGCTGATCAAAGGTATCGGGCCGACCTATGCTCGCAAGATCGTCGAGGTCTTCGGTGCTCGCACGCTTGACGTGATCGACGAAAGCCCGACCTATCTGAAAGAGATCAAAGGCATCGGCTCGCGGCGCATCCAACAGATTCGCGAAAGCTGGCGACGGCAGAAGGCCGTGCGCGACATCATGGTGTTTCTCCAGTCGCATGGCGTCGGCACGGGGCATGCCTTTCGCATCTGGCGGACGTATGGCGATCGGGCACTCGAAGTCGTCAAAGCGAATCCGTACACGCTCGCTGCGGAGGTCTGGGGCATCGGCTTCCCGACGGCGGATCAACTCGCACTCAAGCTCGGCTTCGCGCCGGACGCCCAACCGCGTGCTCAGGCGGTCGTTCGGCATCTGCTCGGCGAGAAGTCCGGCGAAGGCCATGTCGCCTTCCCGGAGGCTGCGCTGTTGCACGATTGCGTGCAAGCGACTGGCATCGCGGAGCCGATCCTGCGTGAGGCGGCGGCGGCGCTGGTGCAAGCGGGCGAGATCATCCGCGAGTCGGCGCTGACGCCCGAACCGTGGCTGTATCTGCGAGAGATGCACGCCGCCGAGGTGCAGATCGCAATACGATTGCAGGAGCTGGCATGTGGTGAGCATCCGCTGCCGGCGTTCGATCTCGACAAGGCGTTGACCTGGGTCGAAGGCAAGATCGGCCTGGCCCTGGCTCACAACCAGCGAGAGGCAATTCGGCAAGCGTGCACTGCCAAGGTGCTCGTCATCACCGGCGGGCCGGGCGTGGGCAAGACGACGCTGGTGCGCGGCATTCTCGAAATCTTCGCCGTCAAGGAGCTGCGCTGCGCCTTGGCCGCGCCGACCGGGCGAGCCGCCAAGCGCTTGAGCGAATCGACCGGGCGTGAGGCGAAGACGATCCACCGCTTGCTCGAATACGATCACGGCGGCCCGAAGCGCAACGCGAACAACCCGCTCGATGTCGATCTGCTGATCATCGATGAGACATCGATGGTCGATGTGCCGTTGATGCAGCGATTGACGAGCGCCCTGCCCGCGAAGACGTGTTTGATCCTCGTGGGCGATGCCGATCAACTTCCGTCGGTCGGCCCCGGCTCCGTGCTGGCGGATGTTATCGCGTCCAAGGCTGTGCCCGTCGTGCGATTGACGGAGATCTTCCGCCAAGCCCAGCAGAGCGGCATCGTGCGGGCGGCGTATCGCGTCCACGATGGCGAAATGCCCGAAACGACGCCGGCGGGCGCACTGGGCGACTTCTACATCATCGAAGCCGAGACGCCCGCCGCCATCCTTGAACGTGTGCTGACATTGGTGCGCGAGCGCATCCCCTCTCGCTTCAAGCTCGATCCGTTCCGCGACGTTCAAGTCCTCGCGCCGATGAATCGCGGTGACCTTGGCGTACGCAATCTCAACCTTCGACTGCAAGCCGTGCTCAACGCACCCGACGCTCAGGAGTCACCGGAGGTCGCGCGGTTCGGCTGGTCGTTCCGCGTGGGCGACAAGGTGCTGCAAACGCGCAACGACTATCAAAAGGAAGTCTTCAACGGCGACGTGGGCCGAATCAGCAAGATCGATGTCGATGAGCAAGAGATGACCGTTGAGTTCGATGGCCGAGCGGTGACGTATGAGTTTGACGATCTCGACGAGCTATCGCTGGCCTATGCGCTCACCGTGCACAAATCGCAAGGCAGCGAGTATCCCGCCGTCGTGATTCCGTTGCACACGCAGCATTACCTCTTACTCCAGCGGAACGTGCTCTACACCGCCCTGACGCGAGGCCGCAAGCTCGTCGTGCTCGTCGGCAACCGCAAGGCGATCCAGATGGCGATTAGTCGAGCGGATGTGGCGCGGCGGTATTCGGCACTGAAGCAGCGATTGCAAGCCCAAGGGTGAGGTACTCCGAACCCTTGGGATCATAGTTGAAGTCAAAGTCAACGGCTCAAAACTAAGGTCGATCGAGGCGAGAGAATTCATGGCGTCGTTATGCGGTTTGACTGGGCGTCGAAACCAGGCACGCTGATCGAAAAGATCAGCCTGTGGTTACGTAAGATCTAATAACGTAAAGGAAATCTAATGGCGAAAAAAAAACGTGAATGGTCCTTTGACAAAGTAGTTGCGAAGGCCAAACAGGCACTGCTCGAAACCGATTCACTGGAAATTCATCTTGGACGTTTTCACGAATGGAGTTCCGAGCTTGGTTATACTCCGCAGCAATACGGCGGTTTGTTTCGGATGACTGTTTCATTGGCGCGCTGGAGCGAGGCGCTGATCTTAGCGGCGGCAAACAACCAGGACGCCTGGCTCAAAATTCATTTGGTGTGGCGCTACTATGCATTTGGGGAGCGTGTATATATCGATCGCGCCACTCAACTCGCTGGGGAGTCCCCCGAATTAGCGAAACGCCGGCAACTGAAAATTGGGATTATCGAATACCAGCATCTAGCAGGTTTATTGATGACCATGGCATTTTCAGCCGTCCTGGGAGAGGATGAGGTAGCACACTGGTTAGGGAACCGATGCCTAAAGATGGTGCGTGAAAAGGAACTATTCGTCAGTGCTGACGCTCTCACCGAGGGCCCGACACAGGGCTATTTGCTGCGACTATTTTGTTTGTGGCAAAACATTGCCATCGATTTTGTTCAACTGGGGGTGAAGAATCATGGTCCATTCGAGGGAATCTTCGCAAACTGGACAAACGCTGATACCGAGCAAGAAAAGAGAGCCAGTTGCGAGCGTTTGGAGAGGGCCAAGCGCTTGCTGTTTCCTTCAATGGTCTCCTTGGCGAAGCCTTTCTCAAACTGTTTCCTTCACGGTCTGATTCACGTTTCCTTGTCGTCTTCTTGGCGAC
>SIAQ01000159.1 GCA_009697105.1 Gemmataceae bacterium
TCATGAAGTCGTCCATTTGCTCGACACGCGCTATGCTGACAACGACCGGATCACGTTGGTCTGCGATAACTTGAACAGGCACACCAAGGGGGCGTTCTACGAAGCATTTCCGCCCGAGAAGGCCCGTGACTACGTACGGCGGATCGACTAAAGCACGGCAGTTGGCTCAACATCGCGGAATGTGAATTGAGTTGCATGACCAGCCAATGCATAAAGGACCGACGGATCGGCGAGATCGAGACGCTGCAAACTGAAATTGCTGCGTGGTCCGCCCGTGTCAACAAGAAGCAACGAGCCGTCGATTGGCAATTCACCATCGACAAAGCAAGGGTAAAATTAAAGCGGCTCTATCCCGAAAATTTAGTCTGGACAGGGCACTAGGGGCAATGTCCGATGAGCGTGACGGAAGAAACCCGAGTCGTAGCGCCGGCGAGCGTGGCGGATATGAAACTTCCGACCACGATGGACCGCCGCGCTGATATCGAGTGGAAACAAACGCGCATCGCCGAACTGCTGCAATCGGCCGGGTGTGATGGACTGCTGGTTCTTTCGCCCGATAACTTTGCCTGGCTGACTGCGGTTGGAGCGTCACATGGCTTTCTCGATGCCAATACGCATCCTGCACTTTTCCTTACCGCCGAGGCGCGGTGGTTAATCTGCGCCAATACCGATTCGCAGCGTATCTTCGATGAGGAAATCGACGGACTGGGCTTTCAACTCAAAGAATGGCCCTGGCATCAATCGCGTGAGGCGCTGCTTGGTGATATCGTGCAGAGCCGCAATGTCGCCGTCGATATACCGTTTGGCACGTGCAAACAGCTCGGGCCGCGTATCGACGTGCTTCGCAGAACGCTCACCGATTACGAGATCGCGTGCTACCGAAAACTTGGTCAGACACTGAGCCACGCTCTTGAAGCGACAGGCCGCACGCTTAGTGTCGGCGAGACGGAACGCGAAGTTGCCGGCCAACTGTCACATCGATTGCTGCACCGGGGCGTGCAACCGCTGTTGATATCGGTAACCGGGGAAAATCGCGGGCGCATGTACCGTCAGGCGTCATTCACGAGTACGCCGATTACGAAGAATTGTGTAATAACCGTCGCGGCGAAGAAGTACGGCCTGTGTGCGCGGGCGAGCCGATCGATCTCATTCGGTCCGCCGGACGCGCATTTTCGCCGCGATCACGATGCGGCATGTAAGATTAGCGCGACCTACGTGGCGTGCAGCTGGCCAGATTCCGTGCCTCGCCAGGTGCTGCTCGCGGGGCAGCGCATCTATCAGCTAACGGGAATGGAGCACGAATTTTACCTGGCGCCGCAAGGGCATCTTACGGGACACGCACCGGTGGAGTTGAACCTTTGCCTCGAAGACGAACAGGTCTTGCAATCGAATTGGGCAATAACCTGGTGTGTCGCGGTTGGCGCCGCAGTGAGTTGCGATACCTTCCTCATCTCGGATGAAGGCCCGCGTGCCATCACGTCTGCCGAAAATTGGCCGCTGAAACGCATCCGTATTCAGGGCGCCGAATTCGTGCGCCCCGACGTGCTGATGCGGTAGGGGTGATGATTTCACGTATGGCGTTCGCTGATCGCTGCAAAGGCAAGTTACGCTATACGTAAACAACCCCCTATTTCATATTTTCTTCTGGTGGGAATCTCCGCTTCACGATCCGGTCGCCGATCCAGCGGCCCGTCATTTCGTCGATTACTAACAATGGTCCGGTGAATCGGGGTAGTAAGGCTTTACGCTTCCGTTTCACGATCAAGTGGACGAGGTAGTCAACGCATTTCGCCACGGGCCAAATTCGGAAAGGCGGCGGTGGTTGCACGTCCCACGGTTTGCCGTCGGGGCCAAGCACGTTATCACGCAATGGCGTATCAACGAACGCCGGAGCGAGGACGCCGACATGGACGCCATGGCGAGCGACTTCGAGCCGCAGGGCGTCGTAAAAGCCCTGGACGGCGAATTTGCTGGCGCCGTAGATGGAGTAAGACGGGATGCCACGCTGGCCCGTCATGCTGCTAAGGCCCACCATCGAGCCTTTGGTTTTTATTATGTGAGGCAGCGCGAAATGTGTGGCATAGAGCGTGCCGAAAAAGTTGACACGCATGACGCGTTCCATCGCATCTAGCTGCGAGCATTCAAAGTAGGCTCGCATTGAAAGACCGGCTGACGAAATGAGGATGTCGAGCTTGCCAAAGGCTTGGACTGTGCCATCGACGGCGTCGCGCACCTGATCGGCTACAGTGACATCCGTTGGCAGAACCACGGCTTGACCGCCGATCTTTACGATGGCGGCGCGGACCTCTTCCAGCGCGTCACGATTGCGTGAGGCGAGACCGAGGCGAGCACCGTATGAGGCCAGTCGTAGCGCGGTTTCTTTGCCGATACCGGAGGATGCGCCCGTGATAAGAATAGCTTTGTCGCGGAAGAGTTCCATCGAGAAATGATATGGAACGGCGATTGCGAAATCGATGATGCGCAATCGGAGAAGTGCGTTTAGCCGCTCGCCTTGGGCGAGCGCGAGCCGCAAGGCCGCGCTCGCCCAAGGCGAGCGGCTAAACACAGCCTATCCGAAAATGCGGCGGAGGAAGCCGCTGCTCTGTTGCTCGGCAGGTGGTGTGGCCTGTCCTGCGCCGCCCTGCGGAATTAATGCGTTGGACTTCGGACGGGCGAGCGTCTGCAACCGTTCACGCAGTTGCGGGTCGCGGCTGTTGGTTTCGATTTCGCGATCGAGGTCGGACTTGAGGCGCTGCAACTCCTGCCGTTGGCGTCCCATTTCGGCACGTTCCTTGGCCATCTGCACCTCCATTTGGCGCATTTGCTGCATCATGTCGTTTTCGTCTTGATCCATTTGCCGGCCGCGCTCTTCAAGCTCGCGTTTGAGTCGTAGGATTTCCTCGGCTTGCCCAACGCCGGCAGTCGGATTTGGCGTGGTCGGTGTGCTGGGCCCGGCGGATTCCTGCAGTGCTTGCATCGTCGCGTGAAGTGTGCGAATGACTTCCGATTTTTCTTCGAGAAGCATCTCGTACTCGCGCTGGCGTTCCAACCAAAGCTCTTCGCCTTGCCCGGACGACAATGCCTCAAGTTTTTGGACGCGCAATCGAAGCTCCGCGTTCTCCATGCGGAGCATTTCCATGTCGTCGGCGTCGGCGTCCGCGCCAAGAGCTGCGTCGTCCGTGATCGGATCGGCATCGTGATCGTTGGTTTGGAATTCGTTGAGAAGTTCATCATTCGCCGCCGACAATCGACGCAACTCAGCGTCAAAGTCGTCGAAGTTCAGACTGTCGTCGCTGAAATGCGCGGAATTCGCGCGTGGCGCGTCGAGTAGTTTGACGGGTGCCATCGCTCTGTCTCCATTTCGACGAATGGGTCGGGGAAGAGTGGAATGGATCCGAGACATTCCACTTTGACCATCAAATGGAATATAGCTCGCAAAATCGGCGAAGATGAAAAATATGGCAAAAACGGTGCGGGTGGCACAACAAACCTACGAGCCGGAAGCGTGAACGACGGAAGAAACACACCGTCGCTCACGCTTCCGGCTCGTAGATTTGTCGTGCAATCAGAACACATCCTGTTTACGAAGCACAACCGCGGCAGCGATCATCTGAGCAATCAGGAATCCGACCAAAGCCGTGAATGCGCCGGTCAGCCAGCTTTGCCGACGCACGACCGTATCGTTGTATTTGCGAAGGAAATCGCGACGGCCATCGTCTTTCCACAGGTTGAATTCGGGGTACAGATTCCACAAGGGCCGAAGATTCGCCTCGTCGTGGAGGAAGTCGGCGTTGATGGTCTTGCCTTCCATCAGGCTCACTTCCATCGCCTGATTGGCCCAGCGTGCGACGACGACCTTGGAGCCGATCGACATCGCCGGGCTCATGTTGCCGAGCGGCGTCAACACGCCCGCCAGGATGATTTGGGGCAACAGGATCATCGGCACGATCGCCGTCGCCTTGTCAGCGGTGCTGGCGAGGGCGGAGATGATGAGGCCCATGGCAATGCCGTTCCACGATGCCAAGACCATCACCGGCAGCATTATCGGCCAATCGATTTCATCTTTCCACATCCGCACCATAGCGAGCATCAGCGTGCATTGCACGGCACCGATGATTGCCAGCAGCCAAAACTTGCTAAAGAGGTACGAATCGAGCCGTAGGTTGACCATGCGTTCACGCCGATAGATCGAGCGCTCGCGCACCAGTTGTTGAGCGGAGCTGCTGCAGCCAAACCAGAGTGAGGAGATGACGAGCAGAAACGAAATGGCCGGCATATCGCCCATGACCAGGCAGATCAAGTGGCTCATGACGACGGCTTGCACGAGCGCGATAGCGAAGTTCTGCGCATCGGAAAACAGAACCTGGGCAAAACGATGGGAGAGGACCGCCCACTGGCCTAACACCGTCGCCGGTTCGGGCGGCTTGGTTGGCATCTGTTCCTTCAACGGTTTCGGTAATCGCACCTTGGCAGCCTGCGCTTTGACGGCCTGGGCAGCGTCCGTCCTGCGGTAGAGTTGTTGCCAATCCGCCGGCGTTTTGTCTTCGAGCCGATCGTAGAGATCGATCGGATGCTCGACATCAAAGAAGGTCCGCGCCTCGGCAGGCGTGCCGAAAAATGCCAGCTTGCCGCCCGGCACGAGGACAGCGATCTTGTCGAACAGATCGACATTGCCCATGGTGTGCGTCGTGCAGATGACAGTCTTGCCAAGGTTCGCGAGCTGCTTGAGTTTGACCATCAATTTCGCTTCGGTACCTGGATCGAGACCGGACGTCGGCTCGTCGAGGAAGAGCACGCCCGGTTTGCACAGCAACTCGACGCCGACCGCCACACGCTTGCGCTGTCCGCCGGAGAGCAGCGCGATCGTCAGGTCCGCGCGTTCTTGCAGATCGACGACACTCAGCGTTTCTTCAACGAGGCGGAAGCGCTCCATGGCCGACAATTTCGGCAGGCGAAGCTTGCTGACGAAGTCGAGCGCCTGCCTGGCGTTAAGTTCCGGATGCACGAGGTCGGTCTGGGGCACGAAGCCGAGTTGATGGCTGAGGCGGTCGTATTTTTCGTAGAGCGGTTCGCCGTCGAGAAACACCTTGCCCGATTGCGCGGGGTGAAATCCGTGCAGGGCGTTGAGTAGCGTTGTTTTGCCTGCGCCGCTGGGACCGAGCAAACCGATGAACTCGCCGGGTTGGAAGAAGAGCGTCACATCATCGAGCAGCACGATGTCGTTTGCTTTTTGGCAGAGATTCAAGCAAGCGAGCGTCGGCGCGGACGATTGCTTGATCCATACGAGATGCGTGCCTTTGAAAAGGAACAGGTATGAGCCGATATGGATGAGGTTGCCTATCGTTAGCGATTCGCGTGTGATCGCTCGGCCATTGACGAACGTGCCCGATTCGGAGTGGAGGTCGCGCAAAAAATACTGCCCCTGGTCCGACTCAATGCGTGCGTGTTGGCTGCCAACGGTAGCGTCGTGCAAAACCAGGTCCGCATCCGTGCCGCTGCCGATCGTCAATGTGTTTGCATCCAACGGCACTAAGCGCACGGGCTCGCGATGCAACACCGGAAACGCAGCTTCGCCCCGCCCGATATGCTTCAGGTTCTTGGCGAGATCACGACCATTCTCGGCAGCAGCGTTACTCGTTGGCGGATGGTTCTTCAATGCGTCGACTCCGAGTCAATTTCGTAGGGTGTGTCAAGCGCTAGCGCCGACGCACCAGGCCCTCGCGAGTTCATGGTGCGTCGGCGCTAGCGCTTGACACACCCTACGGGCTTCAGCCATTGATATTGTTTCAATCCGGGTTGCCCTATTTGTCTTAGAATCTCACCTTGGCAATGTCATTGCCGTTTGACGAAAAAGAGCAACACAACATGAACGCATCCGACGACATAATCCATCCCCCATGCCTGACGGCGGACCTGCCCGGTATCGGCGGCCGGATCAAAGTGGAGCCTGACGATTTTGAAGTCGAGGAAATTCCCGCGTATGAACCGAGCGGGACAGGTGATTTCCTCTACCTCTGGATCGAGAAACGCGATATGGGGGCCGAGTATTTCGAGCGCCAGATCGCCAAACGCCTTAACCTGCCCGTCAGCGAAGTTGGCACGGCGGGATTGAAAGATCGCCGGGCCGTCACGCGGCAGTGGGTGTCCGTACCCGCGAACGTCGAACCGAGCCTCGCTCACGTGGATGGCGACGGCATCCGCGTTCTGCGTGTCAGCAGGCATTCCAACAAGCTCAAAGCAGGGCATCTGCATGGTAATCGCTTCCGCATGCTGATTCGCGTAGCAGCGCCGGATGACGCCAATGCTCGCGCCACGCCAATTGTCGAACGCATTCGCACGCTGGGGCTACCCAACTACTACGGCACACAACGCTTCGGCCGCGACGGCGGGACGCTGCAGATCGGCTTGGCGCTGCTGCGAGGCGAGACGCCGAGCAAGCCGGTTCGCAATCCCTTTCTGAAAAAGCTGGCGTTGTCCGCCGTGCAGTCGGCACTCTTCAATCACTACCTCGCCGCGCGATTTCGCGATGGATTGTTTCGCCAGGTGTTGGCTGGCGACGTGATGTGCAAGATTCCGTTCGGCGGCATGTTCGTCGCGGAAGATGTCGGCGCGGAGCAACAGCGTTTCGATGCCCGCGAGACCGTGCATGCCGGCCCAATCACTGGTCGCAAGACCTTCGCGGCTCAGGGCGTCGCCTTGGAGCGCGAGCAGGAGGCACTAGAACGGATGGGCCTGAGCGTCTCGATGTTCAACGGCTTCGGCAAGCTGCTAATGGGCACGCGCCGGAACAATCTCGTTTATCCAGATGACCTCACAGCTGCCCCAGAAACCGACGGTGTTCGAGTTTCGTTCCGCCTTCCGGCCGGAAGTTATGCGACCGGACTGTTGCGCGAAATTATGAAGGCCGACGAACTGCTTGAAGAAAGCGAATGAGTTAATAATCACCAGGCGTGAACTATATCGTTGTCGCAACTTATCGATCAGCCAACGCTTGTGCCAGCTACGTGACAAGCGAGACATGATGGTACAGGCTTGCAGCTGACTTAGAAAAACCGAACGCTGACCACGCAGAATTTTTCCGTGAAATACAAATGAAAAATCTTTCCCGAATTGAATTGACGAATGGGGGGTAAGTCTGTTTCAATTCTCATGGGGGATCGTAACCAAAGGAGGTTCGGATCCAGTTCAGGCAAACCTTAGACGATTGGGGGACCATTGTGTCTGCGAAACCGAACGTGGATGATTTTACCGTTCCCGAGAAGATTCTATTGGCCGCGGACCAACTCGAAAAACAGGGACATTCGCCTTTCACGGCCGAAGCGCTGATTGTCTCCTCATGGCAGCGATTTCCTGCAACCTTCGGGTTGAAAGGATTCGCGGAGAAGCATCCGGACTCGAACAAGATTCTCAGCAGCATCATGGGCGAAAAAGGACTCGCTCGCCGAGGCTGGCTGGTGAAAATGGGGGCGAAGCTCTACGCCCTGACGCGCGACGGACGGAATGTCATCCGCCGCGTGATGATGCAGGAGGAGGAAGCCGCGCCGTCGTCCACACTGCGACGCCTCACGCGGGATCAGGAGCGTTTTCTCAAGGTGCTTTTCGATTCCTCGGCTTTTCAAAAGTTCGACGGCAACCGCAAAGCCGACTTGAGCTTCGCTGACGCCTGCCGCTACTGGAGCGTCACGGAGAACATGAAGGGCGACGCTCTCGACGAAAGGATCGAGGAAGTTTCCAAGACGCTCGCTGAACTCGACCGCATCCTCGCCGACGTGGATGCGGAAACATCGAGCAGTCGAGTGGTGACGGCTGGTGATATTCGTGTGCTCACGAATATCCATCGCTACATGGAGGATCGTTTCGATCGTCACCTGAACCTGCTGCGAAGTAGGCCAGTGAAGAAGTAACCAAATCGTCCGTCGTCCGTGGTACTTATGCTCTTGGCAAAAAACCGTCTTCAATATCCGGTGTCAGCGAATTTGATTTGCCAAGTACAAAGGACTACGGACTATCCTAAGCAGCCAACTCGTCCGAGAACCGCAACCTGGATCCCGCGATGTAATCGGCGTTGATTTCAACGCTGATCCACTTGCGGCCATGCTGTTCGGCGACTTGCCCAGTCGTATTGCTGCCGGCGAACGGGTCGAGTACCGTTTGCCCGGGGCGTGTCAGGAATCGGATGAAGAAGTCCGGCAACTCGGGCGGGAACCGTGCGGGATGGATCTGTACGCCCGCCGCCCGGCATTTGAACAGATATTCATCATACGAGCGAGTATTCGCCACTGTCAGCACGTTTGGCGGGATTGCGCCGCCGTTATCGCGCTGAAAATGCGGGCCGATCTCGTGCTGCGATGGTCTCATCGCAGGCTGATACCCGTCTTTGAGCAATCGCTTCATCGACTTCGAATACGGAACCAGCACCTGCCGATTGTCGGCTTGCGGCTCCGTCGATTTCGACAGCCACCAAATGTGCGTCACGGCTTCCTTGACGCGCGTGCGGCGAATCGTCACCCATTGGGCCGGCGATGGCAGGCGCGACGGATTGTACCAGTAGAAATCTTGCGCAAGGTGGAATATCTTGCCGAGCTTAATCAGCAATTCATACGGCAACATTGATCGCGTTCCGCCGGGGTTCCAGGCTCCGCCCAGTTCCATGACGAAGCTGCCGTCGTTGCGCAGCACGCGACGAATCTGCTCGACGATGGGCCAAAACCATTCGATGTACTCATCTGCCGAGACGTTGCCATAAGCCTTCTGCCGGCGCAGGGCAAAGGGCGGCGAAGTGAAGACGAGCGAGATGGATTCGTCCGGTAGTTTGCCGAGAACGTCCACCGCGTCGCCCAAATAGGCGTTCCCCATCCGCGTGGAATACGCAGGTACCAGACGAGCCTTGGCCAAGATAAAATCCTCCGTGATGCGCGGCGGGATAACCGAAATGCGATAAGTTGGCAAGGGCAATATTCGTCCTTGGTCCTTAGTCCGCTGTCGGAGAGGTATTCCTTCCACGGATGACATTCACGCTTTTCCGAACCGCGAACAGTACTGTATGCAAACCGAATAAATTGCGCAGCGATTCCACGAGATGCTGTCACTGAGTGCGTCGCTTCACAGGATGCCACGTTCATGGAGTTGGGACATCGATCAAGTAAAGCGACACCATTTTTGGGAGTGGGGTGAACCAGCCCGTTCTTACCCCAGTGACTTGCAGTCCTCGCCCAACCCAGCAGTTGCATGTATTGAAGGCGTGACAGGAAGCCTAGCCCGTAGTAGAAGGCGTCGTTCGTGTCGCGGGCCCCGCCTTTGATGAGCAAGAATTGGCCAGTCTCATCGCGTTGGAAGCTACTGAGGATATGGTCGACCAGGCGGCGATATTGTTCCTGGGAGATTTTGGTCTTTCGGGCATCGCTGGGGATATCCTCGCGGTTTGACATCCTGACGTGCATGCGGGTTTCAGACGGCCAAAACAGCGCGCGGAAAACGGTTCCGACCTTCACATCGGCCCAGGTTGGAGTATCGACGTAGAATTCCTTGTTGCCCCAACCTATCGACATATGGGTCGCGCCGCTGACATCTCCCGCAAAGTCGCTCGGCAGTAAGTGCTTGCTCCAATCCATCGTTTCGTTGCGAATCGACAAGACGAGGTCCGCGTGAATCTCGGTCGCTGTGAGCATGATCTCAACGCCATCGGCCGTCGGCTCGAAGTCGTTGTTGACCGGGATAGACCCACCAGAGCGATGAAAAGGTAGAAGAAGAGAACGAGAATGAATAGCTGGCAACAACGAACAATGCTGCGGACGACCCGCAGGCGAAGGCTGCGAGTTGGCGTGGCAGGCGATTCGCGTTTGGTTTCGCTCACGGGCCTTGACTCCTCTTGTGTCAGCTACTCCGAGCAGGTATTGTCGCATTAATCCAGCAAGGTACGTGAATCCGACTCCGCAAGTTCCACGCGTAACGAGAAAAATGGTGCTGAGTCACCCAAACGAGCATCCTCTGGCGGTATTTGCTAAGGACTAA
>SIAQ01000160.1 GCA_009697105.1 Gemmataceae bacterium
TTGGCAAGGGCGAGACTACCCAAAAAAGCCCATGGCGCCCAGCCACGAATCACCCCTGGCGAAAAGGGTTCAAGAAGAAAGCATAGAGAAATGTATGCGGACATTTCTAATGCAACGAAAATGGGGACATTTCTATTGCGGTGCGACAGAAAAAATACTTTTCGCTTGACAGCTTTGGGCCGGCGGTATAGGATTGCCTCAACATCCTTTTCAGTTTCATTTTCCCTGCTCCCGAGAAATCGCATGAACATTTCACGAAGGCGCGGTTTCACGTTGATCGAACTGCTGGTGGTGATCGCCATCATTGCGATTCTGATCGCGCTCCTGGTGCCGGCGGTGCAAAAGGTCCGCGACGCGGCAGCGCGCACGCAATGTGCGAACAACCTGAAACAATGCGGCCTGGCTCTGCACGGGTATCACGATACTGCCAAGCGGATGCCCCCCGGCTCCTCCGCCGACATCGCCCCCTGGAAAACGCCCCCCACGGCAGCAGATGCTCTCTGGGGAAGCTCCTGGATGGTCTTCATCCTGCCGTACGTCGATCAGACCGCTCTTAGCAACAGCTGGCAGTTCAGCGGCCAAAGCGGCTGGCAAAACGCCAGTAACAACGCCATGATCAAGGGGTTCACGATCCAGTCCTACCGGTGTCCTGCGACGAGTCTGCCAATTTTGAATCCGTATTCAACGATACTTCCGGGCGCGGGCGGCGTCGGCATCATGTATACCACCTACGTCGCCATTTCTGGTTCGACCGCGGACGCTCAATTAAAAACCTACGGCACCAACATTATGAGCGAACAAGGCGTCCTCTTTCACAACAGTAAGGTCAAGATAGACCAAATCTCCGACGGCACCAGCAATACGATCATGGTCGGCGAGCAAAGCAATCACCTCCGCAATGCGGCCAACGGCATCGTCCTTGGCGGCGCCTTGGGCGGGCCCTCTCCCATCGCCGTCACCAGCGCTGGTCCGGACGGCTGGATTCAGGGCTGCCGCATCAATACCAATAGCGTCGGCCTCAACGACGTGGTTTATAATTGCGCGACCATTCGTTATCAAATCAACACGATTGGCTTGACAACGGCCAGCCCAGGGTGCTCGGACAACGTCGGCAACAATATCCCCCTGAGTTCGATGCATCCGGGCGGCTGCCACCTCTTGTTCGCGGACGGCACGGTGCGCTTCTGGCCAAATTCGACGTCGCTGCAGATCCTGTCGGGGGCGGCCTGCCGCAACGATGGACAGACGTTCTCGGATCCATCATGAAACGCGGTCATTGGCCGAATGCAAGGACTCCTCCCATGTATCGATTATGCCTCGCGATCTGTTGCGGTCTGGCGCTCGTCGGGTGCCTTGGCTGCGCCGCCCAGCCGCCGAACGGTCCCCCGCCAGCCGCCAATATCAAGGGGACCGTCACGATGGATGGCAAACCCGTTCCCACCGGCGAGATCCACTTTGAATTACTCGGCGTGGGGGCGGCTCCCGGCACGCTTATCGTCACCGACGGGGTTTTTTCGGGACCGGCGCCGATTGGCAAGAACAAGGTGGAGGTCTATATTTATGTCAAGGGACCGCCTTCCGATAAATTCCCGGACATCCCGACGAAGATAAACACTTCGCCCGAGAAGTACTGGGGACCGAACAGCGTCCTGGACGCCAACGTGGAGGCAAATGGGGCCAACCAATTCAAGTTCGACCTTACGGCTAATTGAGTGGCCTCCGGTTCGTTCATGCCGGTTTCAAGGAACCCTCGCCAATCCGAGATCAATCCCAGCAACGGAATAGGTCGAGGTAGGCGGCGTAATCGTCATTGCTGAAGAAGGTTTGCTGACGATGATTACCCCGCTGCGTCACATGGTCCAGCAAACCGGGAACAACAATTCGCGCAATTCTGGCGATGGTTCCAACATAAAGGTAGTGGTCGAGGCCGGCAAGAATTAAGTATGGTGTCCCCGGCAACATCGCCCAACGCACCGGCCGCGTGATTCAGTGCAATACCAAAGATGGCACGATCGTCAACGACAAAGCCGCAACGCAATTCTGGTCGAGCGAGTATCAGAAGGGTTGGGAACCGCGCGTATAACGTTTGAAATCGGCGAGAGGGGGGCGTAAGCCCCCCGCTTCGATCGCCATGGCAAATCTTCTATTGCCAGCATAGTTTTGTGACAATATCATCTCTTAAGTTCTTTCCGATCCATTCCCATTTCACCAGAGAAAAAAATGCGCCATTCCCGAGGAGCCTTTGTCCTTGTCGCCGCGACGTTGCTGATAATCAGTGGTTCGGCACCCGCACAGACCTACATCAAAATCCCCGCTTTCGGCGGCGGCGTAATGGCGTCCGACAATAAGACGCTGATCGTGTCACTCTCAACGGCTGGCATGCTTGGCTATTACGACACCATGACCGACAAGGAGATCAAGAAGGTCGAAGTAGATTTCCAGCCGAGCGTCCTCGCCATCCAAGGAAAAAATCTCTTCGTTGGGACCAAGGGTTCGGCGATCATTCACGTCCTCGAAGCCGCGACGGGCAAGGAGATCAAGGAAATCAAACTGCCAGGCGAACCGGTTCAGGCGATGGCATGCCATCCCGAAAAGGGGTTGCTTTACGTTGCGAACATGAATCATGAACTCATGGCGATCGACACCGCCAGCGGCACGGTCCACAAGACCAGCGGACGCGGTCAATCGATTGTCGTGGATCCAACCGATGGAAAGTTCGTTTACACCGGGATTCAGAAAGCGATCCGTGAGGTGCTCATTGTTCGGGGCAACCAGTTATCGCTCGGAACGATCGGCGATCGAGCCGTCATGCTCAAATATCAGGTTTCTGGTTCGGACAAGCTGGATCTCGTTGGCGCACATGACAATGCTGTCGTCAACGGATACGGCCTAGCAATTCGGCCCGATGGCAAAGCAGTTGGTATGTTCGGCGGAGGCGGCTGGCGCTCCAAGACGGAAGCGAGGAACCCAGGTTATTCAGCCATGTTCGACACGGCTGACATGGAAACGATGCTCGGCCAAATCGACTACGGTTCAACGCGTTTCATCGCCTTCCACCCGACGCTTAAACTCGGTGCGGCGTGGCGTGCCAACGCATTAGGCGCAATCGCTTTTTTCAATTCCAAGTCGTTCGCAATCAAAAATATTGCGAAGATCCGAGAGGACAACCTGACCACTGGCTGGATGACGTTTGGCGGCCAGGGGACGAAACTCATCGTCAGCACTGGCTCGGCAATTATATTCGTGCCTGTGGAATTGAGCGAAACGGACCGCGAGACGCTCAAGAAAGCATACCCGCAGTAGTCGCTTGAAACGTAAAAAACGCAGCGGAGCGCGAACGATAGCGCTCCGGTTCGCGGGTTCGGGCGACACCATATTTATCTCTTCGGTCCTGGCTTGCGGAGGCGCAGGCCAAGACGCTTGGAAAGTTCATCTATAAATCGATCAATTGTCTTCGTCCCATAATGATCAACTCTCTTCAAAATCCAACGCAATATCCAACGCCGGCGCCGAGTGCGTCAGCGCGCCGATGCTGATACGGTCAACGCCGGTCTCGGCGATCGCGCGTACGGTTTGCAGGTTGACGCCGCCGGAGGCTTCGAGCGGAATGCTCGGCGCCCGCTGGTTGCGCCGGCGCACCGCTTCTCGTAGCTCAGAGACGCTCATGTTGTCGAGCAGGATGATGTCGGGCTTGCCGGCGAGGGCGTCGTCGAATTGCTCCATCGTGTCCACTTCGATTTCGATGGGCAGATTCGCGTCGAGCTTGCACAAGCGCGGCTGCTGGCGGGCGTGGCGAAGCAAGAGCGGGATGCTGTTGCGAAATCGGCTCAGCGCGAAGGCGAGATGGTTGTCCTTGATGAGCACGCCGTCGTAAAGCCCGATGCGATGGTTGTGCCCGCCGCCCTGGCGCACGGCATATTTTTCAAGCAACCGCCAACCAGGCGTCGTTTTGCGCGTATCGAGGATCTTGGCCTGCGTGCAAGTGACGGCATCGACGAACCGGCGCGTCAACGTGGCGATGCCGCTCAGGTGCTGCACGAAGTTGAGCGCGGTACGTTCGCCGGTGAGCAGCAGGTTCATCGGACCGCGCACCGTGGCGAGCGTCATGCCAGCGCTGGCGAGCGTGCCGTCCTGCACGTGAAAGTCGATGCGAAACTCCGGCGACAGTTTCGCGAACACAAGCGCGATGGCCGGTAGCCCCGCGATGACGCCCGGCGAGCGGGCGACGAAGCGAGCCGAGCCGTCATCGCCGGCGGGGATGAAGAACAAGCTGGTGAGGTCGCCGCGCCACGCCGCTTCGCCGCCGAGGTCCTCAGCGAGAGCGAGATCGATCAACGTGCAACACGCCGCCGATTCAGCGGGGGTGAAGGTGGACATGGAGTGAGGTCTTTCCGATTCGAGCATTAACGAGGACGAAAAATGGATAGAGATGATATTAGGAAAAAGGTCAGACTCGCCAATTCTCAACGGAAAGGCCGGCAACAGAAAGCATATCGCTATCCGTGGACACGACGGTGCAATTTGCAAGCGTGAACGCAACGGCGGCGACCATCGTGTCGATGATTCCAATCGGGCGACCGATTCGGAGAAGGTTCGCGGAAATGCGCCCGTATTCGTGCGCCGAACTGACGTCGAAAGCCCAAAATTTCCAATGACCGAGTACGGCTCGTAAACTGGCCATATTCCGATCGCGACTCCGGCTTTTCTCTATCCCAGCGATAAGTCCAGCGAGTACGGGTGTGGCGATACCGATCACATTCCCCTTCCTAAATTCCGCCCGAGCCTTTTGAAATACATCGTGTCGGCGATTGACATAGTCACTCGCGATATTGGTATCGAAGAGGTAACGCTTCATTCCCACATTCTCCGCAAGGTTTCGAGACGCTCATTGAACTGCGCTTTTTCTAACGCCTTCCGCGCTTCACGATCCGCCTCCCACGCCGCGATTTCCGCTTCGGTCATGTCGAGCGCCTCAAAGCTGTCCATCGCCGCTAATGTCCGTGCAATTTCTTCCGGCGACACTTCATCGGAATCGCCGTATGAGGATTCAGTGATCGGAAATATTTCGACCGATGTCCCCTCCGCCCAATCCGCAGGAACGTCCATTTCCACTCGCCGATTCTTCACAACGCCGTGTAGGGCTGTCATTGCATTTCCTCCTCCCATGTTGAACGCTTGATTCGTTCATTCCATCTTATCACGCCGTCGAATCTGCTTCAAGGATTCCCCTTCCACCGCAGCGTCGCCTCGATCGCCTGCGGAAAGTAGACCTCCGGCCGACGGATGTGGTCCGCCAGCGCGCCGATATTTCGGCAATAGGTGATGACGAACTGCCCATCGCGCGTGGCGAGTTCGGGATGGTTCTTGGCGCCGTACTGGAAGATATTCTTATCCATTTCGGGGCATTGATAAATCTTCAGCGATTTGCTCCACGGGCCTTCGGGTTGCATCGTATGGCGGACCGTGACGTTGCCGCCCAGACCGAACTGCGTGTAGACCGCGACATAGCCGGGAATGCCGCGAACGGTGGAGACGGTGAACTCCGCCGGCGCATCGCGGAATAGCGCGATGAGGCTATTCGGTAAGGGACAATACGCATTCGCGCCGCCGATATCGCTGTGGTATTCCCAGTCTTCGCGTTTCATTCGAGGCAACAGCTTCTTCTGTATCCGTGCCACACACAACGGCGTGTTGAACGGCTTGCACTGCTTCTCCGGAAACAATCCGAACGCGTACAGGAACCCGTCGTCCATCATGCACGCCACGCCAAGCCGCGGCTGATCGGCATCATCGGCGAAGCGGTAGCGTTCGATCTTCCACGCCGTCGGTTCGTCGAGCGGGTTGGCGATCTGCAACAGCTCGTTCTGGAACCAATCGAACTGAAAGCCCGGCTCACCCTTCTCGCGCCGGCGGATGACCTTGCAAAAGAGATACAGCTTGCCATCGATAATTCCGCCGTCGCCTGGCCAATACCACGTGCCCTTGTCGAGCGGCTTGAGGATCGCGTCTGGCCCCGCTTCGGCTTTCGCCCAGAAAAAGCGGAACGGGTCGTCGGCGTTCTTCAGCGATTGCCAGGCGAAGGTGTTGTTGATCATGCGCGGCTTGACGCGCTTGCCGTCCTGAATGCGGCCGATCCAGGTGTCGGCGAACAGCCAAAGCGTGCGATCCGCGGAGAGCCGAATCGTCTGCGCCCCATCGCCGCCGGTCCAGCCTTCGGTGTGTTGGAATTTTTTGGTAAGCGCTGGCAACGGCTTGCTTTCAACGAGTTCAAGCGGGCAGGCGGGTTGCGCAAGAGAAAGTGAACCAATGATTGCGATCATTGCGAGCATATCAACTCCAGGGTTTAGCTGCGACGCGCAGCAGAGCGAGGAAGCAGCCGCGCGCTCCGCGTTGTGGCATCACTAAAACGCCACCGGGAGCTTAGCGATGCACTTACGAATACGGCCATTGCTCAAGCTCGATCAATTCCGTGCGCAGGGCCATTCGGTCCGGGAGATTCATCGCGAAGACAACGATAGTGGTTCGCCCAATCGGCGTTCGGCCTACGAGCGTTGGACCATCCCAACGAAAATGTCGCTCTCATTTTTGGCGGCGCGGATTGAATCAACGAACGATTCGATTCGTTTTTGGGTCGATGCCGGTGAGGTTGCTGCCTTTGTGGGTATTGCAGAAGTAGCACGCGAGAGCAAGATTCCGTGGATCATCGGATCCGCCGTGTTTTTTCGGTATTACATGCTCCACCTGGAAGCTAAAGAATGGCTCATGCTCCTGCCAAAGCCGGCAGTATTCGCATACCTTGTCGGCGCGCTGACGTACAAATCGTTTGGTTTGGGCGTCCATCACGACTTCTTGCGACGAGAGGCCAGGATGTTTCGCGCTTTCGCCTGAAGAATTGCAATTACGTTGTTCGCGGAAACTAATGCGGAATATTCAGCGCGGTCGTCGGCAGAAAGCTCGCCTTCGGTGGATTGCCGGGCAAACTCCTCCATCTTGGCTTGCAATTCCGGATCGGCACGTAGAATGGCGATAGCCTCGGCCGTCCTGATGCTAAAGGTCTTTCCGACGGGATCAAATAGGCGATCCAACGATCTCATGCTGTTCATTGTTTTTCTCCTTCCCATAGAATAATCGGCTTTCCGAACGGTGTCAACTTTCCTCGGCAGGCGGCACGCCTGTCGGCCGCGCTCCGCTGCGCGTCGCGGCTAAACGAATTCACCCCGGCAGTTTCGGCACAAGCGGCCAGGTCGAGAGCCGCTTTTCGCACCAGGCGGCGGTGCTGAAGAGTTCACCCTCGTGGTTCCGTGCACCGACGAGTTGGATCGCCAATGGCAAGCCGTCCACGTTGTAGCCCGTCTGGATCGAAATCGTTGGCAAACCCACATAGCTCCACGGCGAGTTGAACACGGGATCGCCGGTCGTGTCGGCCAGCGGCGCCGGTCCCGGGGTCGCGGGGCACAGCAGCACTTTGCCGTCGCGCATGGCGGCGTCCATCGCGTAGATCAATTGCAACTGGTGCTCCTTCGTGCGGGCATACTCCGGCGCGGGGCAGGCCAGGCCTTCGTTCAAGAGCGATGTGATCCGCGGTGCATAGTCGTCCGGCCGGCGCTTGAATCGGCTCTCGTGAAACTGTGCCGCCTCCACCGCCATGATGATGCGATGCCGCGCGATGATGTCGCTGAAGCCAGAGGGCAGGGCGACTTCTTCCATCGCGGCGCCGTCGTTCTCGAAGCGGTGGGCGATTTCGTCCATCATCGCGCGAACATTTTCGTCGGCACGCTCCTCAAACAATTGTCGCAAACGCCCAAAGCGTGGCCGACTGACGGCGACGTTGGCGTGCTCGGCATAGTTCGGCGGCATGTCCATATCGCCCATGCCGCGCAGCAGCAACGCAAGGTCGGTGACGTTGTGCGCCATCGGGCCGGGATGGTCCATCGAATGGGCGAGAGTAAGGATACTGTCGAGATCGAGCAGGCCAAAGGTCGGCTTGATGGTCGCGATGCCACAGTAAGACGCGGGCCTCGTCAGCGACCCGCCGGTTTGCGAGCCGATCGCGCCCAGGCACATGCCAGTGGACACCGCCGCGGCGGAACCGCTCGACGACCCGCCGGGTGTATGGGCGAGGTTCCACGGATTGCGCGTCACCGGCGGATCGAAGCTTGCGAACTGCGTCGTCACGGTCTTGCCGAGGAAGATCGCGCCGGCGGTCCGCAGCGAGGCGATGATCGGTGCGTCGTGGCGTGCGACGCTGTTCGCCCAGAGCGTCGAGCCGCACGCCGTTGGCCAATCGAAGACATCGAAGATATCCTTGATACCGAGCGGAATGCCATGTAACGGCCCGCGTGACTTGCCCGCCTCCAGCTCCGCCGTCAACCGCCGAGCCTCGGCCAGCGCACCTTCGCGATCGACGAACACCCACGCCTTGACGTGCGGTTCCCAGCGATCGATCGCGGCAAAACATTGCTCGACAAGATCGACCGGCGTGACGCGTTTGCCTTTGATTGCCTCGGCGGCTTCTTGAATCGTCATTGGTCCGTAGTCCCTAGTCCGTAGTCCGTGGTGGAAGAACGTTGGCGAACCATTCACGTTCGCCAACTCTCACTGTACATTTACCTAGGTCTCCCGACCACTGACTAAGGACCACGGACTACGGACCAATGAAGATTGCGATATTAGGCGGCACAGGTTACACCGCCTGCGAACTGATCAAGATTTTGCTTCGGCATCCGCATGCGGAGATCGTTGCTGTCACCTCGCGCGATGAAAAGATGCCCGCCGTCGCGGAATCGCATCCGAGCTTGGCCGGGCGGATCAAGCTGCGCATGGAGCCGTTCGATCCGGACAAGCTCGTAGCGAAGGGCGTGCGGTGCGTGTTCGGCTGCTTGCCGCATGGTGCGGGCATGGCTGCCGTGCAGGCGCTTCTCCAGCGCGGAATGCGCGTCATCGACCTCAGTGCCGACTATCGGCTGCGCGATCCGAACGTCTACGCCCAATGGTACGGCGAGAGCCATCACGACCTGCCGAACCTCGCCAAGGCGGTCTACGGCTTGCCCGAAATCTATGGCGACGACATCAAGGCCGCCATGCTCATCGCTAATCCGGGTTGCTATCCGCAGACCGGCATCCTTGGTCTCGCTCCGCTAGTCGCGGGTAAGTACATCAAGCTCAGTGACATCATCATCGACTCGAAGTCGGGCGTCTCCGGTGCAGGCCGTACGCCGAAGTTGACGACACACTTCCCCGAATGCAACGAAAGCGTGACGGCGTACAGCGTCGGCCAGCACCGCCATACGCCGGAGATCGAGCAAGCCCTGAGCGACATCGCCGGCGAACCGGTCGAGGTCATCTTCACGCCGCAATTGATGCCGATGGATCGCGGTATCTTCTCAACGATCTACGCCTCGCCGCACCGCCCGTTCACCGACGCGCAACTCCTCGACCTGTACCGCACTTATTATGCGAACGCACCGTTCGTGCGCATCACCAATCAAATTCCCACGACAAAGGACACGTCGCACACCAATTTCATCGACATCACGCTGCGCGTCGTGCGTGGCCGAATCCTGGTCCTCGTTGCCGAGGACAACCTGATCCGCGGCGCGAGCGGCGTGGCCGTGCAAAACTTCAACCGCATGTTCGGATATGAGGAAACGACGGGGCTGTGGTAGGAAAGCTATCAGCTATCCGCTATTAGCCGTCAGCCAAGCCGAACTTGGCCAACGGGTTGGAAGGTCGGTACTGTCAGCCTAGCCTCGATTTCCACGGTACGACCTTCGCCTAACATTTCGCGTGCGGCGGACTGGGAAATCGCGGCAATTCTTGTTTTTTCCGTTTGCTGATTTTGGTACTGATAACTATATTTTCACTCTGTCACAACTCCATTCGTGTTGGC